>JAYTZB010000881.1:0-5816 GCA_043742085.1 Polyangiaceae bacterium | reverse complement strand
AAGAGGAGAGCGGTGGCGAGGTTCAGCTTCATGCGTTTTGCCTAGAACAGGTAGTTGAGGCGTAGGCGCACGAGCTGCGCGGGTTTTGCGGCCTGGCTCGTCGCGACGTTGTCGAAGCCGGACATCGGAAAGAGGACGGCGTAATCCAGCGCCGCGAGAAAGTAGTGGGTCTCGAAGATGAGCGAGGGGTCGATCTCGATGCCGAGAGGGGCCTTGCCGGAGAGGGTCGAGGTGGCCTCGACGGCGCGCGATGCGATGAGGTCGGTGGTGGCGCTGAGCTCTGCGCTCCGGGCGCGCGTGAGACGAAGGCGCGCGTGCGGGCGCGCGTAGACCACGTCGGTCACGGTGCCGATGATCTCGCGAAAGAGGATGCGATCGATCCGGTAGTCGGAGTGGAAACGAAAGTTGTCGATGCGGTTGTCGCGGCGAGGGCTCGCCTGCGGGCCGTTGAGGTCGCCGGGTTGCGGCGCCGCAGCATTGGGGTTTTGCACTGCACCAAAGCCGGGCGCCGGGTCGCCGCTCGCGTAGCCGGCGTCGAGGCCCGCGGTGAAGAGCGCATCGATGGGGCCGAACTCGCTCTGCAGGACGGCGCCGATCTGCCGGCTCTTGGCGGGATCGCGGAGCAGCAGGCCGGGGACGAGGCTCGGCTGATCGATGGTCGCGGTGACGAATGCCGCCTCGGCCTCGATGCGCCCCCACGGGAACGTGAGGCGGAGCCAGCCGTCGAACGCGGTGGCGCGGAAGCCGCGCGCCATGATGCCGGAGCCGCCGTTCGCGAACGGATCGATGGGCTGCGACGTCGAGAGGTACGTCGACGGCACGTCGTCCGTCTGCCAGCGATGCGTGATGTAGCTGCCGTACTCGACGGTGGTCTTGCCGGCGCGACGGCGGCGGAGGCGCGTCTCGTCGTCCTTCCAGCGCAGCATCGCGAACGTCGCCGTGCGCACGTCGGTGGTGGGCGCGATGCCGATGGTGCGGTTCTGGACCGGGCGCGTGGCCTGCGGGCCGGTGGCGCTGAAGTCGTAGGCGAGCGCGAAGATGTGGCCGACGAGCGGGGTGATGAACGCCACGCGATCCGAGGCGTCGGCGCTGTCGCAGTCGAGGCAGTCGCCGCCGTTGGCGACCATGCCGAGGCCCCAGTGCGTGCCCATGCGGCCTGCGGCGATGAGGCCGAACGGAAGGACGAGCTCGCCGTAGGCACGGCGCACGCGCACGACGTCGGCGGGCGAGCGCTGCGTGCCGCTCGACGAGGGGATCCCTTCGGGGAGGCTGCCGAGCGCGACGTTGTCGAGCACGTCGATGCGCGCCTTCACGCCGACCATCGAGCCCGGCGCGTAGACGTGCACGTCCGTCCGCCAGCGCATGTCCCAGTGCGTGAGCGTCTGCGCCTTGGGATCCGACTGCGGTACCGGGAAGATCGGCTGACCGTTGGTCTGCAGGCCGCGATCGAGGTCGAGGTTGTAGAGCGCCTCACCGCGCGTGCGGAGATAGCCGGAGACGTCGATCTCGGTCTTGTCGCGCGGGATGTAGTCCTGGCCGGCCTCCTGAAAGCCGGTCGCCTTCGCGTCCGTCGTGCCGAGCAGCAGGGCCGCCGCCAATGCTGCGGTGCACAACGACTTCGTGCTCACGGCGTGGGCTCCCGCGATGCCAGCGACGCGGCCGGGACCGGCGCATTGTCCGCGAGCAGGAACTGCACGAGGTCGCGATTCGAGGTGGAGAGCGCCTCGATCATCGGAAAGTGCCCGCAGCGCGGATACACGATGAGCCTCGAGCCGGGGAGATCGCGCGCGAGGCGCTCGCCGTACTTGAGCGGCGTGACGATGTCCTCGCGTCCCCACATAAGCAACGTGGGCTTGTCGATGCGGCGGTAGCGATTCTCGACGTCCTCGTAGTGCTGGCCGCGAACGGCGGCGAGCGCGGCGGCGAGCGTGCCCGGGCGATCGAGCGCGTCGTCCACGCTCTCGACGAGCTTCTCGGTCACGAACTTGTGATCGAAGAAGGCGAGCGCGATGCGCTCGTCGGCGCGCTCCTTGTAGAAGAGGCTGAAGAGCGCCTCGCCGACGCCGTTGGCCCGCGCCCAGTGGAAGAACGTGGGGAGCTGCTCGTCGTAGACCCACGCGTCGTAGAGGGCGAGCTTGGTCACGCGCTCCGGCGCCTGCAGCGAAGCGGCGAGGGCGACCGAGCTGCCCCACGAGTGCGCGACGATGGCGCTGCGCGAAACGCCGCGGAGCTCCAGGAGCCGGAGCACGAGCTTCGCCTGCGCCTCGGGCGAGTAGTCACCCTCGGGACGATCGGTCCATCCGAAGCCCTTGAGATCGAGCGCGATCACGCGGTGCGTGCGGGAGAGCACGGGAACGACACCGGCCCACGAATCGAGCGACGCTGCAAAGCCGTGCACGAGAATGACGGTGGGCTTCCGATCGCCGCCCGCGGGCTTCGAGACGCTGGGCTCGCCCTCGTTCGCGCCGGGCTGCGCGGCAGGAGCCTTGGCTTCCGCTTCCGGCTCGCCGGTGTCGGTGTAGCGGACGCGAACGCCGTCGACGTCCGCGAACCTGGCGTTCGCGGGCTCGCCGGGCATCGGTCCCTGGTGGAACGAAAGGCAGCCGACGAAGAACGGGACGAACAGGAAGAGCGAGAGCAGCCCGCGCGTCACGGAGAGATTCTCCGGATCTCGACGGCGTGCGTGAACTCGACGGACGACTCGTCGTCGCTCGACGTGATCGTAGAGATCGTGCCGTAACACTCGGTGACGAAGGCGAAGGAGCGCACCTTCGTGACCTTTGTCAGGGTCACGCCTGGCGTGCCGACAGTGCGCGTGAGCAGGACTTGCACGCGGAGGACGTCGAAGGTGCCGAGCGGCGTCTTGAGTGTTCCCTCGGCATCGACCTTGGAATCGTACTTCTCTTCGGTCTTCGTGAATGCCGTGCCGAGGTCGAGTTGGGTGCTTGTCCCCGGTGCGGTGTAGACACCAGACGCGATGGCGTCAGTCGACCAAGCAGCGCTCAACTTGAGTGGGAAGTCGAGGACGTCGACTCCGGGCGCATACGTGAGGTGCGTGCCGGTCGTGCTCGTGGGCGCGGATGGAGAGACGATACCGCGCAACAGCAGAGCGCCAGGCGATGTCTCGAAGACGCCGAGCAAGTCGGAGCTCTCGGACAGCTTCGTCGCGTACGTCGCGTTCGGATAGGCCGTCTCGTACCACTTGCCTTTGAGCGACTGGGTCTCGACGAGAACGCTGACGTCATTGTTGACCGGCCCGGAGAAGTCCCACGTCCGCTTCCCGCCCGCGCCTACGACGCCCGTCACGTAGCCGGTCGGGAGGTCAGCGTTCGAGCCGATCTTGTACGTCGCGTGGAGGCCGGCCGCGATCGGCACCTCCTCGCGCGTGATCGTTCCGTCGTTGTTGGGCGAGCAGCCGGAGATGGCGGCGTCGGTCGAGGTCTCGGAGCCGCTGCTGTCCGCGCTCACCATCGCGTCGTCGGTCGGGCCGCCGCCGTCGGTCCCGCCGTCGGAGACCGCTGCCGTCGCGCAGGTGCCGTCGGAGGCGCACAGCCCGGAGGCGCAGTCGGCGCCGACGCGGCACTGGCGAGCCGGGGTGTCGCCGCACGCGGCGACGACGGCAACGAGGGAGGAGCACGCGAGCGCGACGAGCTGAATCCCGCGGAATTTGTACGAAAGCACGTGGGACCTCACTGAGGGGTCCGCGCCAAAGGCGCGGGAGAGCGAGCGGCTCGTGACGTGACACCGCAGCCCACGAGGAGCAAGAATGCCGCCCCGTGAGCCACGTCAATCGTCAATGAAGTCGACGTCTTGAGGGAGCTTGTCGAACGCTCGAGCGCCGGGACGAAGGGCAGCCGAGCGCCCTGCGCTCCACCGTCTCCGCAGCCGTGCTCGAACGCCTTCGCGCAACCTCCAGCCACCGCCCACCTCGATTGTTGCACCGCACAATGGCAGCGCGACGGATACCTACGACCCGACCGCGCCCTCGTCAAGGCGAATGTTGCGGTGCACAATACGGGCGCGAGGTCCTCGGATCGACTAGCCTCCGAGGCCTGATGTTGGTCGTGAAGAAGTACCCGAACCGCCGCCTCTACGACACCGCAGAGAGCAAGTACATCACGCTCGAGGACCTCGCCGCGCGCATCAAGGGTGGCTCCGACGTCCTCGTGCAGGACGCGACCAGCGGCGCCGATCTCACGCAGGTCACGCTGACCCAGATCATCCTCGAGAGCCGTGGTGGAGCGCGCCTCCTCCCGGTGCCGTTGCTGCTCCGCCTCATCCGCCTCGGCGACGAGGCGCTCGCGGAATTCATGGGCCGTTACATCTCCTGGGCGCTCGAGATGTACCTCCAGGCGCAGCAGGGCGCGCGCGCGCTCATGCCGCTCAATCCGCTCGTCAACGCGCCGTTCGCAGCGACCAACGCGCTCGCGCGGCTCGTGCTCGGCGCGACCAAGTGGGGCGGCGGCGGAGCACAAGCCCCCGCACACGCGTCCGCGGCCTACGCGCCGAACGGACCGGTGCCCGTGCCCGAGGCTCCGCCGAGCGAGACGTTCCACATGCCCACCGGCGAAGAGGTGGCCGCGGCCATCGAGGCGGAGACCGCGCACGTCCACGGCGAAGTGTCGGACGTCGCCGACGACGTCGCGCGCCTTCGTCGCGAGATCGAAGCGCTGAAGCGCTCCATGGCGAACGGCGGCCGTGACAACCGTGCTCCGCGCGATGGCGCCAAGACCGCGCGAGCGCCGCGCGCCGCACGATCCGCCCGTAAAGTGGCCCCGAAAAAGCGCTGACCGCCGCGCTGCAGCGGAATGCTGCACTGCGATAAAAGTTTTGTTGCACCGCAACAAAATGGGTTGACGATCCGGGTCTCGCTGCCTAGGTTGCGGTCGTGGCGATGTTGCGCCGCAACATGAAAGGCACCGACCGATGAATTTCGATCCGTTCGCGCATATGACGAAGGCTTTCGAGCAGTGGCAGAAGATGACCGAGGAGAGCATCCATCGGGCGTCGGCGTTCTACGCCGAGGTCGAGAAGCTCGAGGCGAAGGGCGTCGAGCGCTCCACCGTCGCGATCGACGAGGTCTCCGTGAACTTCAAGGAGACGCTCGCCTACGGCGCGCAGCTCGGCGCGGAGTGGCGCAAGCTCTCTCTCGACGCGATCAAGAACGCGTCGGCGGCATTCACGCCGGCGGCGATCACGAAGACCACGGTCTGAGAGATCCGGACGATGGCCCAAGCGTGCACCCCTCCGGGTATCACGAAGCGCGGCAATGCGCCGACGCCGAGGGACACGCTGTACCGCGACGGACGCGGCAGCGTGTTCCGCTTCCGTGCTGGGCCTCGCGCCGCGGCCGGCGAGCGTAGCGGGCAGGACGATGGTGCGGGGCGAGCGGCGACGCACGTTCCCGTGCTCCTCGTCCCGTCGATGCTGCACCAATGGTACGTCCTCGATCTCTGTGAAGGGGGAAGCGTCGCCGCGGCGCTCTCGAACGGCACACCCTGGGAGACGTACTGTTTCGACTGGGGCGTGCCCGAGGACGAGGACCGCTACGTCGAATGGGACGACATCGTCGCGCGTCTCGAGCGCGCCGTTCGTTTCGTGCAGCGCAGCACGGGCTCCAAGAAGGTCACCCTCGTGGGCTACTCGATGGGCGCCACCCTGGCCGCCATCTATGCCGCCCTGCGCCCCGAGACGCTCGCGGCGCTCGTGAACATCGCGGGCCCGATCGACTTCGCCGACTCGGGCACGCTCGGCGCCATGGTCGACCCGCGCTGGTTCGACGCCGAGGCCATCGCTTCGGCCGGCAACATCAGCGC
>JAYTZB010000880.1:0-6291 GCA_043742085.1 Polyangiaceae bacterium | reverse complement strand
TTCGCGAAGCGCTATCCGCCGTCCCCGAGCGAGCTCGAGACGTACGAGCGGATCTTCGACGCACCGACCGTCGGCAAGAAGATCGCGCTCCTGGTGGCGCTCGTCGTGGTCATGCCGGTCTGCGACGAGCTCTTCTTCCGAGGCGCGCTCTTCACGCCGCTGAAGCGGGGACGCCGCGCCGAGCAGGTGATCCTGGCGACGGCCGCGTACGATACGCTCCTCAGCGGCGCGAGCCCGCGCGAGATCGCGTCCATGCTCGCGACCGCGCTGATCATCGCGTGGATTCGCGCGGTGTCCGGCAGCGTGTTCCCGTCGGTCGCCGCGCGCGTGGCCTTCTTCGGCGTCCAGGTGGTGCCGCTGGTCCTGGCGCGCGAGCCGCGGTTCTCCGCGACCATCGCCCTCGGCGGCGTCGCCCTGGCGGCGCTCTCCCTTGCCCTCATCGCCGCCATCGGCAAGCGCAGCTCCCTGGCGGTCGACGCCCGCCTCGAAGACGGCTGACCCGGCGCGGCATATTGCGGCAGATTGCGGCGCTGTGCCGGATTGCGAGCGAAGCTCGGCAGCATTAAGACATCGCGGCGCGCGGACCTCGCGGCAATTTCATCCATCTTCGTTTCGCCCCCTCCGGTCCGCCCGGAGCTCTGAAGGAGTTTCGTCATGCGTCATCTCGTCAACGGACTGTTGGTCGCTTCGTTCGCAACGCTCGTCGCCTGCGGTGGCGACGACAAGCCCGCGCAGGATCCCTCGGCGATGAACACGCCGGCGCCGCCGCCGGCGCCGATGCCGGAGTCGAAGCCTGCCACCACCGACGCGAAGCCGGTCGACAGCGCGATGGGCGGCGGCACGAATGCCGGCTCCGACACGACGACGGCAGCGAAGCCGGCCGAGAAGCCGCTCACGGACGGCGAGATCGTCGCCGTGACGTCGACCGCGAACGCGGGCGAGATCGAGATGGCGAACCTCGCCGCGAAGACCGCCACCAACGCGGACGTGAAGAACTTCGCCGCGATGATGATCACGCAGCACAAGGACATGGAGACGAAGGGCAAGGCCCTCGCCACCAAGGCGAAGATCACGCCCGCCGACAACGACGCGTCGACCGCGCTCAAGAGCGACGTCCAGTCGACGATCACGTCGCTGAAGACCCAGAAGGGCAAGGACTTCGACAAGGCCTACATGGAGTCGCAGGTGAAGGCGCACCGTGACGTGCTCAACCTCTTCGACAACAAGCTCCTCCCGAACGCGCAGAACGGCGACCTCAAGACCCTCCTCACCGACGGCCGCTCGCACGTCGCCGCGCACCTCGCGAAGGCGGAAGAGATCCAGAAGAAGCTCGACGCCGCGCCCGCCGCGTCGACCCCCGCCGCCAAGCCGGCCGCCACGCCCGCGAAGAAGTAACGTCGCGTCGCGAACCGTGAGCACGCTTACGAGTTAGAGTCCTCGAGACTCGAAGCCGTGAGCGTGCTTACGAGTTAGCGTCGCTTGGACGCTTACTGCGTGTAGTCCTCAACGAGCGAGCTCGGGCGACCTAGCTCGTGTAGAGCGGCTCGATCAGCGCGAAGCGGACGCTCGGCGCCAACCGGTAGCGCGTCTTGCCGTGCTCGCCTGCGTCGCGCACGCGCTCGATCGCGGCGGGGTCGCCGAGGAGATCGCGCACGCGGGAGATCAAGACGCGCACGCGGTGCTCGGCGTCGGCCGACTCGGGGCCGGGGCCTCCGGCGGC
Source organism: Polyangiaceae bacterium (assembly GCA_043742085.1). Classification (GTDB taxonomy): domain Bacteria; phylum Myxococcota_A; class Polyangia; order Polyangiales; family Polyangiaceae; genus Labilithrix. Next base: position 4,571 of record JAYTZB010000880.1, on the reverse strand, counting down.
GCGCAGGATCTCCTCGGCGCTGAGGCCCTCGCGCGCGCGACGGAGCAGCTGCACCACCAGAGGCTCGAGGGCACGGCGGCGTTCGAGCGAGACCTCGCGTCCCTGGACGCGCAGCTGATGCGTGATGGTATCGACGACGAGGTCGGACGACTCGACCGCTCCGGCCAGCTCGGTGGAGCGCACGCGCGTCACGCCGTTGGGCGTCGTCACGTAGATGAGGGTCTCGCCCTCAGGCAGCATATCGAGCTCCGACGAGTCGTCGGCGCCTCCGCCCGGCACGCCCGCGGCGGCGAGGGCGCTGAGGCTCGGATACGAGTTGCGCGACGGCGGCGGAATGCTCGGGTGCGAGTTGCGCGACGGCGGCGGCATGCTCGTGCGAGAGCGTCCGTCGGTCGAGGGCGGCGGCATGCTCGGCGGGGCCACGCCGGTCTGCATGATCGCGAGCATCTTCTCGGCGTAGCGCACGACGCGACTGTCGCCGCTCTTCAGCGCCATCTGCCAGAGCGCGATGCTCGGCTGACGATCGGGAAGCACCCACCCGTGCCGGTCGCCCGAGAGCGCAGCGCGCTCGGCGGCGACGCGCGCCGTCTCCGTATCGCCGATGGCGAGCGCGCAGCGCGCGATCACGAGGTTGAGCGAGCCGGTGACGAACGCGTCGGGAAGGCGCTCGGCGTGGGCCATCGATGTCTCGAGCGCCTCGGCGGGGGAGCCGCAGGCCTCGAGGGTGCGCGCGCGCGTGGCCACGAGGTCCTGCTCGTCGATGGCATCGACCTGGAAGAGCTCGGAGCGCAGCTTGTCGGTCTTGGCGAGCCACTGCTTCGCGGCCTGCGCGCGACCGAGCATGGCGAGCGCGAGCGTGCGGTGACCCGCGAGCTGGTAGCGGAGCGTGGGCTGCTCGAGATCGCCGAGCGCGGCATGCGCGTCATCGAGCGCCTGGAGCGCGGAGATCGGGCGATCGGCGGCGATCTCGACGATCGCGAGCACGTCGTACGCATCCGCGTGGCGCCATCCGGCCGCGATCTCGCCGGCGATCTGGCACGCGGTCGTCGCATTCGCGCGGGCGTCCTCGAACTGACCGATGGAACCGAGCGCGATGGCGAGGTTGCCGTGCGCGCGCATCGCCGCGAGCCCACGAGCGGCCGAGCGCTGGAGCGCGACGCCGTAATGCTTCGCGGCGGTCCGCGGGTCCGCCAGCCGCATCGCGAGATGGCCGAGCGACATCGACACGGCGACCCGCCAGGCGCCGTCCTCGAGGCGCTCGGCGACATGCTCGGCGAGACGCAGCGCGGCCTGCGCCTGCTGGACGCGGTTCAAGCGCAGCTCGAGCTGGGCGCTCGTGAGATGCATGTCGAGCTGCTCGCGGAGACCGGCACCGCGCGGCGCGACGGTGAGCGCGCGCGAGGCCTGACGCAGCTCGGCCTCTGCATGATCGGCGCGACCGTCGATGGTGCAGAGGATCGCGCGCTCGATGGCGAGCCGCGCAGTATCGAGCGGGTTCCACGACGACGGCGAGCTGGGGAGGGAAGCGGCGAGCTCGCGCGCCTTGTCGACGCGACCGGTCTCGCGATACGCGCGGAGCAAACGCACCGCCAGCGCGGGATCGAGGCGCGAGCGACCCGACAGCATCTGCTCGGTCCACGCGACGAGGAACTGCGACTCGTCCGCGGCCGCGAGCCGATCGAGGAGCTGCGTGACCGCGTGCATCGCCACCGTGTCGACGCCGGTGCTGCCGTGGGGCGGAGACGACAGTCGATCGCCGCCCATCGAGGGGGGAGGGATGCTCCCGCGTGTCGAGGGTGGAGCACCGCCGCTCGGCCGGACGGACGGCGGAGGCACGCTCGGACGGCGGTCCACTCCGCGCTCGCTCACGGAAGGCGGCGGAGGTTGGCTTCGCGTCGAGGGGACGGGAGGCGGCCCTGCGGGGGGCGGGATCGTGGGCAGGAAGGCGCGCCGCGCCATGGCGTGAATCATAGCGCGAACAAGCTGAGGAACACCAGAGTCGCGCGGGTCCCGGGCGGGACCGGCGGCTCGCGCGCACCCGCCGGCGGTCGCTGACGCGTCGACGGCCCTTCGCCGCTACGCCCCTTTCTTGTAAGGTGCGCCCCGATGCACGCCGGGCCCGACCCCACTGCCCCTCCTGTCGAGAGCGCCGCCGAGAGCCGCGGGGCCGACGGCGTCGTCGACCCTGCTTTTCGCGGGGCCCTGAGCGACGCGGTCGCCCTCTACCGCCACATGGTAACGCTGCGGCTCGTGTCCGCCCGCATGGTCGACTTGCAGCGCAGCGAGAAGATCGCGTTCCACGCATCGTGCCTCGGCGAGGAGGCGGTCATCGCCGCCGCCACGCTCGCCGCCCGTCCGAACGATTGGGTCTTCCCGGGCGTCCGCGAATGGGGCGCCGCCATCGTGCGCGGGCTGCCGATCGCCGATTACATGCATCATGCATTCGGCACCCAGCGCGACGCGGCGAAGGGCCATTCTCCGCCGGACCATCCGCCGGCGCGCCGCCATCGCGTCGCGCCCGCGAGCGGCATCGCCGGGGCGCACGTCCCGCAGGCGGTCGGCGCCGCGTGGGCGGCGAAGATCAAGAAGGACGACGTCGCCACCATCGCCATCTTCGGCGAAGGAGCGAGCAGCTCTGGCGACTTCCACAACGCCGTGAACTTCGCGGGCGTCTTCAAGCCGGCGGTGGTCTTCGTCTGCCGCAACGATGGCCGCGAGCGCTTCGCATCGACGCGCGAGCGGGCGCTGGCCTACGGCGTCGCCAGCGCAACGGTCGACGGCTCCGACGCGCTCGCCGTCCTCACCGTCGTCCGTGCCGCGCTCGCCCGCGCAGCCGTTGGCAAGGGCGCGACGCTCATCGAGGCCATCACGCATCCGATTTCCGCGGAGTCACCGGCGCTCGCCAAGGTCCCCGCCGACGCGTGGGCCCGCGGCGGCGCCGAGCTCCTGTCGCTCGGCACCGACGCGCATGCCGACCCGATCGCGCGCCTCCGTCGCGTGCTCGAGCGCGAGAAGCTCGTCGAGAGCGGTCCCGACGAGGCCATCGCGAAGGACGTGCGCGCCGCCATCGACGCCGCCGTCGCCGACGCCGAGCGGGCCGGTCCGCCCGCCACCTCTACCTTGTTCGATGACGTATACGCCGAGGTGCCCGCGCATCTCCGCGCGCAGAAGGAGTCCTCGCCGTGGCGCAGATGAACCTCGTTCAGGCCATCAACGACGCGCTCCGCGTCGAGATGAAGCGCGACGAACGCGTCGTGGTGATGGGTGAGGACGTCGGACGCGTCGGCGGCGTGTTCCGGGTCACGGCTGGCCTCTGGGACGAGTTCGGCGACGACCGCGTCATCGACACGCCCCTCTCCGAGGGCGGCATCCTCGGCACCGCGATCGGCATGGCCCTCTACGGCCTCGTGCCCATCCCGGAGATCCAGTTCTCCGACTTCATCTTCCCGGGCTACGACCAGATCGTCAGCGAGCTGGCGAAGATGCGCTGGCGCTCCGGCGGCGAGTACGCCGCGAACATGGTGATCCGCACGCCCGTGGGCGGCGGCATCCGCGGCGGGCTCTATCACTCGCAGTCGCCCGAATCGCTCTTCATCCACGTCGCCGGCCTCAAGGTGGTCTGCCCGTCGAACCCGCACGACGCGAAGGGGCTGCTCCTCGCGTCGATTCGCGATCCCGATCCGGTCCTCTTCTTCGAGCCGAAGCGCATCTATCGCGCCGCTCGCGGCGAGGTGCCCGAGGGCGACTACACCGTCGATCTCTCGAAGGCCGCCGTCGTCCGCGAGGCGAGCCCGACGAAGGGCGGCGACCGCGCCGTCACCATCCTCGCGTGGGGCGCAATGCTCTACGAGGCGATCTCCGCCGCCGAGCAGGCCGCCGAGCAGGGCATCGAGTGCGAGATCGTCGATCTTCGCACGCTGTGGCCGCTCGACCTCGAGACCATCACCAACAGCGTCAAGAAGACCGGCCGCGTCGTCGTGGTGCACGAGGCGCCGAAGACGTGCGGCTTCGGCGCCGAGCTCGTCGCGCTCGTCAACGAGCACTGCTTCACGAGCCTCGAGGCGCCGCCGGTGCGCGTCACCGGCTTCGACACCCCGTTCCCGTACACGCTCGAGATGGACTACCTGCCGCTCGCGCACCGCATTCTTCCGGCCATCCTCGAGACGGCCCGTTTCTGATCGCTCTGACGGAGAGGTAACTCGCATGGCTCGCTGGGAATTCAAGCTGCCGGACATCGGCGAAGGCGTCACCGAGGGCGAGATCGTCAACTGGCTCATCAAGGCCGGCGACATGGTCAAGGAAGACCAGCCCATGATCGAGGTGATGACCGACAAGGCCACGGTCACGATCACGTCGCCCAAGGCGGGCCGCGTCGTCGAGACCGTGGGCGCGCCGGGCACCGTCGTCTCGGTGCACTCCACGCTCGTCGTGTTCGAGCTCGACGCCAACGTGAGCGCCGCGGACGACCACAAGAGCGCAGGCGGAGCTGGCGCCGGAGGGAACGGCCACGGCAACGGCCACGGCGGGAAGAGCGAGCCCGCGGCGACGGCGGTCGGCGACATCAAGGAGAA
>JAYTZB010000879.1:0-3122 GCA_043742085.1 Polyangiaceae bacterium | reverse complement strand
GCTCGCGCGCGCGTTTTGCGATCTACGCGCGACTCGAAGCGCCCACGTTCGCGCCGGGCCCGCATCTCCTCACCGACGACGCCGGCCCCGGCGAGCTCTTGCGGCGCCTCGAGCGCACCGGCTCCGCGTCGAAGTCCAAGGTCACCATCCCCGAGGGCTGGAACCGGTACGACATCGGCAAGCGCCTCCAGAACCTCCACGTCGCGTCGCAGAGCGCGTTCATCGAGGCCACCGGCGACAGCGGGCTCCTCCGCGAGCTCGCGCTCGACGGCGACAGCGCCGAGGGCTTCCTCTTTCCGGCCACCTACGATCTCGCGAAGGACTCCGATCCGCGCGACGTCGTGCGCCGCCTCGTCGCCGAGTTCGAGCGTCGGTTCGCGGCGCTGGAGCAGAACCATCGCCTCGGACGCGCGAACCTCGAGGGCACGCTGGGCTGGTCGCGCCGCGAGATCGTGACGCTCGCATCGATGGTGGAGAAGGAGGCCGCGGTCGACGAGGAGCGCCCCATCATCGCGAGCGTCTTCCTCAACCGACTCCGCGACCCGTCGTTCAAGCGCAAGGTCCTCCAGTGCGATCCCACGGCGGGCTACGGCTGCCTCGTGCTCAAGGACAAGGTCCCGGGCTGCGCCGGGTACACGGGAAAGATCACGCACGCCGTGAACAGCGATCCGCTGAACACGTACAGCACGTACACGCACGAGGGGCTGCCGCCCGGCCCCATCGCGAACCCTGGCGTGAAATCGCTGCAGGCGGTGCTCGCGCCGGCGAGCACGAAGTACCTCTACTTCGTCACGCGGGCCGAGGCACACCGCCACGCCTTCAGCGAGACCGTCGAGGAGCACAACACCGCGGTCAAGGACCTCAGGGAGCGCTCGCAGCGCGACCATCCGGACCCGAAGCCCGATGCAAAGCCCGACCCCAAGTAGGCTATATTCCGATCCCCATGGCACCCCGCAAGACCCGCTTCTCGCCGGCCGCGCTCTTCACCCTCGTGCTCGCGCTCTTCTTGGCGCTCGGAACCAGCGCCCTCGCAGACGCCTGGATCTACACGGGCGACGCGGTGCGCACGAAGTCGGTCGGTCCCTTCACGGCGAAGGTCTACGGGATCCGCCATGACATGAAGGAGAAGCCCGCCACGAAGTCGAAGGCCGCGGTCATCGAGGCGGACGTCGACAAGAAGTTCACGTGGCGCATGCTCCGCGACGTCGACTCGTCGAAGATCAAGAAGGCGCTCACCGAGGCCCTCCAGATGAACGGCTTCAACGACGGCGGCCGCATCGGTCAGTTCGTCGGCGCGTTCAACAAGGAGGAGGTCAAGGAGAACTCGGCGGTGGTCATCAGCTACAGCGCCGCATCCAAGGCCGTGACCATCTGGGTCCAGGGCGCCGGCACGGCGACCATCGCGGGTCCCGACTTCATGAAGGCGGTCTGGAGCATCTGGCTCGGCAAGATCGATCAGCCCGACATGGGCGATCAGCTGATCTCGAAGCTCTGACCTCCGCGCCATGGAAGCCTGGCAGCTCGCGGCGCTCGGCGCGGCCGGCTTGATCGCCGCGCACTACCTCCTTCTCCGTGCGGCCTCGGGGCGGATCGGTGATTCCCTCGGCGCGCTCGTGCTCGAAGGCACCGCGGCGCTCGGCATCGCGCTCGTTTACGCTCTCGGCCTACGCGGAGGCAACGTCGCCACGTCGCGCGCGGGCGTCGTCTACGCGATGCTCTCGGGCGCGTGCATCTCGGGCGCGAGCATCCTGATCTTCCAGGCGCTCCGTCGGGGCGGGCCGGTGGCGTCGACCGGCACCATCGTCCTCGGCGGCGGCGTGGCCCTCTCGGCGCTGGCCGCACCCTGGCTCTTCCGCGAGCCACTCACGACGCGGCGGGTGCTGGGCGTCGCGCTCGGCGTCGCCGCCATGATCGTGCTCGCGACCGAGCGCAGCGGCGCGACCAGCGAGGCCCCATGAGCGAGATCCTCGCCGGCGACATCGGCGGCACGCGTGCGCGCTTCGCGCTCCTCGAGGCGACGGGGCGCAAGGTCCTCTACCAGGACGTCCTCGAGAGCCGCACCTTCCCGACCTTCGAGGCCGCGCTCGATCGCTTCCTCGAGGGCGCACGCGCGAAGGGCAAGAGCATGCCCAAACGCACCATCCGCGCCGCGAGCTTCGGCATCGCCGGTCCCATCGTCGACCAGCGCGTCAAGACCACCAACCTCCCGTGGGTGATCGACGCATCCGCCATCGCCGCCGAGTTTCGCATCGAGCGCGTGACGCTGCTGAACGACCTCGTCGCGGTCGGCCTCGGCGCCATCGCGGCGGGCCCCAGCAAGCTGCGCAGCATCCATGCCGGCAAGCCGAAGAAGACCGGCGGCAACCTCGCCGTGATCGCCGCGGGCACGGGCCTGGGCGAGGCGGCCTTCGTCTGGGACGGCACCACCCACGTCGCGTGCCCCACCGAGGGGGCGCACGTCGACTTCGCTCCGCGCACGCCGGTCGAGATCGAGCTGTGGCAGCTGCTCGCGCGTGAGTACGGCCACGTGAGCTACGAGCGCGTCGCGTCCGGCTCCACGATCGCTGTACTTTACACCTTCTTCGTGCGCGACGTCCGCGTGCCCGAGTCGGCGTCCGCCGCATCGTTCGTCGCCAAGGCCGAGGACCAGAACGTCGCGGTCGTCGATCTGGCGCTGAAGGGCAAGAGCGAGGCGGCGATGCGCGCCGTCGAGCTCTGGTGCAGCGTCTACGGCGCCGAGGCCGGCAACCTCGCGCTCAAGTCCTTCGCCACCTCCGGGCTCTACATCTGCGGGGGCGCATCGGCGCGCCTCGCGGACGTGCTCGCCGGCGGGCTGCCCGCGCGAAAGAAGCGCTCGAGCCACTTCCTCGAGGCGTTCGTCGACAAGGGACGCATGCGCCCGCTGCTCGAGAAGATCCCGATCGCCGTGTGCACCGAGCCGCTCGCCGGCCTCTTCGGCGCCGCCGCGCACGCCGCGAGGCAGGCCGCCACCCGCAAGACCAAGAGCAGCACGAGCCGCAAGAGCCGCAACCGCCGCGCGAGCCAGAAAAGCCGCTGAAATTAGCGCCCCTGCGACCCTGTAGCGCTCCCGGCGATCGTGTTAGCTTCGCCGGTCGATGAGC
>JAYTZB010000878.1:0-11503 GCA_043742085.1 Polyangiaceae bacterium | reverse complement strand
TTGTCAAAATGTCCTGCTAGATCTTCGGAATAGCAGCCTTAAGCTCGGTGTTGTCCGATCGAGAAAGGCCCGACGCCCAAGATGAGCTTGACCGATATCCGCCCTCCCGTCTCTGCGAGCGGCGCCCAAAAGTCGAAGGAAGTCGACGCCTTCACCGACGAAGCCGTCGGGCACCTCGACGCGCTCTATGCCGTCGCGTGCAAGCTCACCCGCAACCCGTCGGAGGCCGAGGACCTCGTCCAGGACACCCTCCTGAAGGCGATGCGGGCCCGCGAGCAGTTCCACGCTGGAACCAACCTCAAGGCGTGGCTGTTCCGCATCCTCACCAACACTTTCATCAACAAATACAGGCGTGGAGGCCTCGAGCGCTCCGTCCTCGAGGGGCCGGACGCCGATCCGCTCGTCGACGGCTGGGTCAGCGCCTCGACCATGCGTCATCTCCGCGATCCGGAGGCCCAGGCGCTCCAGCCGATCGTGGAGGGCGAGGTCCAGCGGGCCCTCGACGCGCTCCCGACCGACTTCAAGATCGCCGTCATCCTCTGCGACGTGGAGGAGTTCAGCTACGAGGAGATCGCGCAGATCATGGGCTGCCCCATCGGCACCGTGATGAGCAGGCTCCATCGCGGCCGGAAGCTGCTCCAGCGATCTCTCTACAACCACGCCCTCGCGCTCGGTATCGTGAAGGGCGAACCGATGTCGGAGCTGCGCCAGGATCTCGTCGAGCAGTCGCGCAAAGACGAGAAGCCGGCCGACCTCGCAGCGTTCCGCGCCAAGAAGAGGGGAGCCGCCTGAGAATGTCGTTCGAAGGTCAAGAGCGCGAAGTTTCAGAGCGCGAAGCCTCGGAGCGCGCTCGGGATCGCGACGCGTGCAAGGCCATGGGCCTCTTGCTCGGCGCGCATCTCGATGGGCAGCTCGATCCGGTGAAGACGCTCGAGGTCGAAGGACACATCGCCTCGTGTGAGATCTGTCGCGAGCGTCTCGCGCTCGATCGTGCGCTGCGTGGCTCCCTCAAGAAGGCCGTGAAGACCACGGCGCCCAGCGACGTCCGCGCTCGCATGCTCGCCGCGATGGCCGGTGAGTCGGCCCGCGTAACCTCGCGTGAGGACGGAGCTTCCGAAGGTCGCGAAGCCAACGAGTCCGCGCTCGATGCCTCCGCGAGCCGCGCCACGATGCCGGGTCGTCGTCCCTCGATGCTCCGTCACTGGCGCACGATGCTTCCGCTGGCGAGCGCTGCCGCTCTCGTGATGGCGTGGGGCGCCGCCGGGAAGCAGCCGGTCGTGCACGGCATGCCGGACACGATGGTCCCCGCTGGCTTCAGCGACGATCTCCTTCGCGGCTTCGTCGCGCAGCACAAGCATCCGCTCCCGCCGGAGCAGCAAGACCCGAAGCAGGTCCGCCAGTTCGAGCGCTACGTCGGCGTGCCCGTTCACGTCCCGCAGTTCCAGCAGAAGGGCGGACAGAACGCTCGTTTCGTCGGTGCACGCCTGCTCCCCGTCAACGGCGGCGAGAGCGCGGCGATGCTCCAGTACGAAGTGCAGGGTCAGAACGGCGCCGGCGTCCAGCGCGTCACCGTCTTCGTCTACGACCCGCAGAAGATCCAGATCGGGTCAGCGCATCTTTCGCCCCGCGCGGTCGGCACCTCCGAGGTCCGCATGGGCCGCGCCGACGGTTACTCGGTCGCTGTCACGCAGCATGCAGGCGTCGGTTACATGATGGCGAGCGACATGGATCCCGAGAGCTCGGCGAGCCTCGTTGCCGTCGTCGATCAGCAGTAATCGGCGCAGCAGTAGTCGGGCAGCAGTAGCTCTTCAGCGCGCCCCCGCCATGCCGCCCTTGCGCGGGTCGGCGGCGGCGAGGATCTTCACGGGCGCGTTGGGCGTCCGCTGCCACGCGATCATCTGGATGGCGGAGCCGGTGAAGGGCTCGTCCTTCACGGTCTCGCCGCGCGTCTTCAGCCCCTCGCGGACGTCGAGCGCGACATCCGGGTCGACGAGCAGCGTCGTCCCCTGCGTGTGCATGCGCGGATGCGAGACGCACGCGTTGGGATCGAGATCGAAGAGTAACCGCGCGAGCACGGCCTGCGTCGTGCCGGTCGCGATGCGGGTCCCGCCCGAGCCGCCCAGCGCGAGGATGGGGACGCCGTTCTCGAGGACGATGGTGGGCGTCATGCTCGACACCGGGCGCGCGCGCGCCTTCGGCCGATTCGGCCCGCCGTCCTTGAGCCCGAACGCCTTGGCGTCCTCGACCGACGTGAAGTCGTCGAGCTCGTTGTTGAGCAGGATGCCAGTGTCGCCCGCCACGATGCTGGCGCCGAAGGGCCCGTTGACGGTGGTGGTGAGCGTCACGACATTTCCGGCGGCGTCGGCCACGACCACGTGGCTCGTTCCTCCCTCCTTCGTCTTGAAGTCGGTAGGCGGGTGCGTCTTCGTCGGATCGATGCGGGCCCTGCGCGCCGCCATCTGCGCCGGCTCGAGCGCCGCGTTGAAGGCCTTGTCGACGCTCGGATCGAGGTCGGGATCGGCTGCCGATCGCGCTCGATCGGCGAATGCGCCGCGCATCACCTCCGCGACCGTGTGGAGGTACGCGCTCGAGCCGAAGCCGAGCGGAACCAGCGGCGACGACCGGCTCGCGCCGTACATCGTGAGGGTCTCGAGGAGCATGAGGCCGCCGGCAGACGGCGCCGGCATCGTGTAGATGGTTCGACCGTCGATGATGCGCGAGAGCGGTGCGCGCTCCTTTACGGTGTACGAGGCAAGGTCCTGCATGGTCATGGTGGCGCCGGACGCGTGCGCGGCATCGACGATCTTCTGCGCCGTCGCGCCCTCGTAGATCGAGCGCTTTCCCTCCGCGCCGAAACGAGCCAGCGTCGCGGCGAGCTCGGGCCTGCGGATGCGCGCCGCCATCGCCGCGGGCACGCCGCCGGGGAGGAACGACGACGCCAGCGACGGCACCGTCTGCACGCGCTCCTTGAACAGCGCCGCCGTCTCGGCGGTGTGCTTGCTGAGGTAGAAGCCGTTCTGAGCCAGCGTCACGGCGGGCGCTGCGTCGTCGGCGAGCGAACGCTTGCCGAACTTGCGAGAGAGCATCTCCAGCCCCGCGGGCTCGCCGGGGATCCCCACCGAGCCGCCATGCGGTCCGGTCCATCCGAAGCGATCCTTGGCGGGCGGATCGTTGGGCTTCTTCGCCGGCCACAGCGTCTCCGCGGAGTACGACGCGGGCGCGGTCTCGCGGAAATCCAGGACCGAGACCTTGCGATCGGAAGCGCTGTACACGAGCGCGAAGCCTCCGCCGCCGATGCCGCTGGCCGACGGATTCACCACCCCGAGCACGAGCGCGGCGGCGACCGCGCCGTCGGCGGCATTGCCTCCCGCGGCCATCACGTCGAGCGCGGCATGCGTGGCGTCGGAGTGGTCGGTGGCGGCCGCTGCCGTCCGGCCTTCGGCGCTCGGCGGGTACGCCGCGGAGGATGCCGAGGGAAACGCTGCGGCATGAATCGCCGCAATCGCGCCGCCCAGCACGACGATCGCGATGCAACCCTTGGAAGGGCTTCGTTGGCGCACTACTCTGCGGACCGAGGAAATTCGCATATGCGGTTCGTCTACGTGATGGATCCGATGGATCGTGTTCTGCCGGACAAGGATACGACCTTCGCGTTCTTGCGTGCGGCGCTTGCGCGCGGGCACGAGTCGCTCCACTGTGAGCTGCGTGATCTCTACGTGAAGAACGGCGACGTCTTCGCCCGCGTCCGCCAGCTTACCGTGAGCAACGCACCGCCGCATGCCGTCTTCGGCGCGACCCAGGAGGTCCGTATCGCCGACGTCGAGGCGGTGTTCATCCGCAAGGATCCGCCCTTCGATACGCCGTATCTCTACGCCACGCTCATGCTCGAGCGTGCCCGCGGACGCACCGTGATCATGAACGATCCGCGCGGCCTGCGGGACGCCAACGAGAAGCTCTACGCGCTCCATTTCGCGAATCACATGCCGCGCACCATGGTGACGGCGAACGAGGAGCAGGTCTTCGCGTTCGTGAAGGAGGTCGGCGGTCGTGGTGTGATCAAGCCGCTCCACGGCGCGGGCGGCTCGGGCGTCATGATGCTCCTGCCCGGCGACAAGAACGCACGCGCCATCGTGCAGACGGTCACGGAAGAGGGCACCAAGCTCGCGATGGTCCAGGAGTACCTGCCGGCCGTGGAGAACGGCGACAAGCGCGTGCTCCTCCTCGACGGCGAGGTGCTCGGCGCGATCAATCGCATTCCGCGCGGCGACGACTTCCGGTCCAACATCCACGTGGGCGGCACCGTCGAGGCCTACCAGCTCACGAAAGAAGAGCGCGCGTTGGTCGCCGACATCGCCCCGCGCCTGAAGCAGGACGGCCTTTTCTTCGTCGGTCTCGACGTCATCGGCGGCAAGCTCACCGAGGTCAACGTCACGTCGCCAACCGGCATCCAGCAGCTCAGCCAGCACGAGAACCGCGACGTCGCGGAGGACGTGATCAAGTGGGTCGAGCGCGCGGCGAACGACTATCGACCGTCGCTCAAGAGCATCCCGGCGACCTGAGCGACGGATGCCCGTAACCGTCGTGGTTCGAACGGCGAGCGCGCCGAGCAGCGCGGGCGCCTCCGGCGGCGCTGCCGGCGCCGCTGCGCCGTCGCTCACGTTCGACGGGGCGCGCATCGTGATCGGACGCGGCAGCGGCAGCGACGTGCGACTGCCCGACCCCAGCGTGAGCACGCGTCACGCCACCATCCGCGCCGCGGGCAACGACTACGCGATCGTCGACGAGGGCAGCACGAACGGCACCTGGGTGGGCGGCGTGAAGCTCCTCCCGCAGTCACCGCGCGTCGTGAAATCAGGGGATCTGGTGCGCGTGGGCCGGGTGTGGCTCGAGCTATCCATCGGCCAGAAGGCGCCGACGCCCGATCTCGGTCTCGCGACCCGTGAGCTCGCGTTCGCGCTCGTTCAGCGCGCGATGGACGCGGTCGGCGACGACACCGTCGCGAAGGTGCGCGTCGCCGAAGGTCCGGACATCGGCGAGGAGCTCCTTCTCATCGAGGAGGGACGCGCCTACGTGCTCGGTCGCGCCGAGACCTGCGATCTCCCGCTCGCCGACGCCGACGCCTCGCGCGAGCATGCGGTCGTCGCCAGGCGCGGCGGACAGATCCTCCTGCGTGATCTCGGCTCGCGCAACGGCGTCTATCTCGGCGAATCGAAGCTCGCTCCCGAGCGCGACGTGGTCTGGCGCGCCCCGATGATGGCGCGCATCGGCATCACGGTGCTCGCGCTGGACGAGCCGGTGAGCACCGCGCTCGCGGAGCTCGAGGCCGCGGCGGACGAGGCGATGCGCGAGGAAGACATTCCCGCCGCCCCCGAGCCCACGCCGGAGCCGCCGCCCCTTGCGCCTCCCGCACCGGCGCACGGGGGAGGAGCGGGTCCCGCCTCGTCAGGCCCAGGATCCGCAGCGCGCTCGGTGCTGGGAGCCGCTCCGATCGCGGAGATCGCCGCGGACACGTCGGAGATGGCGCGTGTCCCGCAAGCGAAGCGGGGCTGGACGATGACGGACTTCCTCGTCGTGACGCTCGCGCTCGGAGTGATTGCCGCGAGCCTGGCTGGGCTCGTCTGGGTACTGCGGTAACCCACGAAGACCCCAGCCGTCGTCAGCTCACGCGATCGGCGGCTTCGGAGGCGGCTCGCTGCTCAATGCCGGGATGGTCCCCGAGTCCTCGTGGATCGGAGCCATCGGCGCCGTCCGCTTCGGCCGCGAGGCGTAGGTCACCGGCAGTCCGTCGAGCGGGATCGCGGCGAGCATCGCCTCGAGCTCCTCGGCGCTTCGGGGACGGTCGTTGATGCGCTTTTTCAGGCACTTCATGACCACTTGATCGAGCGCGTCCGGGATGTCGAGGTCGGGCCGACGCTGGCGCATCGGGATCGGTATCTGGCGCTGATGGAGGTCGAGTAGCTCGCGGCGGCTCTGCGCGATGATGGGCAGCTCACCGGTCAGCGCCTCGTACATGAGGACGCCGAACGCATAGAGATCGGTCTGCGCCACGACGTTCGCGCCGATGCACTGCTCCGGCGCCATGTACTCGGGAGTGCCCAGCGTGTAGCCGGCCTGCGTGAGCGACTCGGCGCTCGTGAGCTTGCTCATGCCGAAGTCGAGGACCTTGGCCGGCGCGTCCTCGCACAAGAAGACGTTGCCCGGCTTGAGGTCGCGATGCACGACGCCCTTCTTGTGCGCGGCGCCGAGCGCCCGACACACGCCGATGAACACCGGGATGGCGAAGCCCGGCGCGATGATGTGCTCGCGAGAGAGCTTGTCGGCCAGCGAGCGACCATGGAGGCGCTCCATGACGACGTACATCGAGCCGTCCGGCATCTGGTCGAGGTCGTGCACGCGCGCGACGTTCGGATGATCGATGTGCACCTGGATGTACGCCTCGCGACGGAGGCGGGCGATCTCGCCGCCGTCCTTGGCCGCCGCGCCGCGGAGCACCTTCACGGCGACCTCGTGGCCGAGCGTGGTGTGCTCGGCCGCGTAGACGACGCCGATGCCGCCGGAGCCGATCTTCTTTCCGATGCGGTATTTTCCGCCCAGAACCGTGCCGGTGAGCTCGCCGGGGATGGCGGTGCTGGTCGCCTCTCCCTTGAGATCGAGGCCGCGCTCGAGCGCCGCGATGCGGTTCTTCTCGAACGTGCGCGATGCGCCGTCACGCTTTCCGCGCTCCCACATGCGCGCGATGCCGGCACCCAGCGCGCCCGCGAGCAACGCGCCGAGACCGCCGGCGATCCATCCGCCGGGCAGGCCGACGACGGCGCCCGTGACGACGGCGGCGCCGGCAGCAGCAGCAGCGGTCATGCTCTTCGTCGCGGGCAGCTGCCACTCGACGAGGTACGTGCAGGAATCGTCGCCCTTCGCGAGACAGGCCTCGTGGCTGACGCGCGCATCCGACAAGCCCCAGATGCGCGGCAGACCGCCGAGCTCGCCCTCGCGCGCCGCGCAGAAGAGCACCTCGGTCGAGGCGTCGATCTTCTCGGGCTCGTCGTAGCCGTCCGTGCGCGGTCGATAGACGAGGCGCACCGCGCGGACCTTCGACTTGTCGACCTTGCGCCGGTCCTTGCGCGGCGTTCCATCGATGTTGCGCGACGGCGGAGGCGTGAGGCCAGAGACGTCGTTCTTGTTGCTCGCCGGCGCGTCGCCACCCTCCGGCGCGGAGGCGCTCTTGTCGGAGGCGCTCTTGTCGGGGTTCTTGTCGCCGCTCTTGTCGGCGAGCACCGCGAGTTCCCACGTGCCGACCCGCGTGACCTCGCGCGCGTTCTCCGCGAGGTACTCGTAGGCGTCGATCGGGTGCTCCGCCGCGCGGAGCATGCGGACGAGGGCGCCGAGCGCTTCGGCGTTGGTCACCCAGTCGCCGCGCTGCCGGAGAGCATCCATCCCGAGCAGCTCGCAGATGCCGCGGAGCGCTTTTTTCGCGGCCAGCGTGCTGATCCAGCCCGTCTCGTTGTCGATGGTCGACGGATCGATGCCGGCGTTCGCGAGAACCGTGCGTACTGCACGTTCGCCCTTCTCGGCCCGAATGCGGAGGAGGTAGGTCTTGAGCAGCGACGCGCGCAGCTCCTCCTTGCCGCCCTGCCGCACTCCGCCTTTCGGCAGCTCGGACGCGTTGCCCATCCGACGAGAGGCTACCCGACGAAGTTACGTCAGAGAAGGCGGAACGGAGAAGACGGAGCGCCTTGCTCAGACATTCGTGAGGACCTCGACGCTTGGTCCCGCCAGCACCGCGCCGGTGGAGCTCGTTCCGGCAGCCTCTGCCGCGAGGGAGCGCATGTCGGCGAGCATGGCGTCCGGACCTGCGGCGATCACCAACGTTCCGTGCGGTATGGCGCCGGTTTCGAGCGCGCGCGCCAGGGCGTGCTGGACGTAGCCCGACGCGCGCCGCGCGCCCGGGAGGATCTCGAGGTGGTGGTCGAGCTCGCTGCCGGACAGGCAGAGGACCACCTCGATCCCGTTCGCCGCCCACGCCGCGATTTCACCCGGGATCGTGAGATCGGTGGGCGCGCGGATCCCGAGGAACAGGTGGGTGGCCTTCGCGGCTCCGTCGGCGATGCGCCGTCCGATGACCGACCGCGCGACGCCGACCGCGCTTCCGACGACCGCAACCGCGACGTGACGCGACCTCATGCGCTCCACCGAAAAGCCGGCGCCGAGCGGGCCGACGATCGGGAACTGCGTGCCGATGGGCTGCGTCGCGAGCGCATCGGCGGCGCCGCCGGCGTTCTTCACGAGGAGCTGCCACGGTCGCTCCCCGACGTTGCTCGCGAGGACGAAGTAGCCGTTGCCGGAGTCGGCCTTCACCTCGATGTACTGGCCGGGCGTCGTGTAGCGATGCGCGATCGCTTCGTCCACCTCGAGCGAGACGAGGAGCAGCTCGCCGCCTGCGGGGCTCCGCGCCGTCAGGATCGCGCGCTCTGTCGCTCCGCCCGCCATCGCGCGCCGTCGATCGCCTCGCTCAGAAGCTGCCGCCGAGCGACATGCCCGCGTACCCAGGCGCCACCGCGGGGACGAGCGAAGGCTTCGTATTCCCGGTCTTCTCCACAGGCCCGGTCGGCTCGAGGAAGTGCCAGAGGAGGCCGATGCCGATCACACCCGCGCCGGAGATGATGGCGATCAGGCCGCCCTTTCGTTCGCCGACCGAGGTGCCTGCCTGCGATCGCTCGTTCGCCAGCTGCCCCGCATCCTCGCTCGCGGGCACCGCCGTGCAGCTACCGCTCGATTCGTTGCAGTTCGACGGCACCTTCGGCGCAGCCACGAGCAAGATCGCGCCGGTGATGACCGCGGCGCCGCCGAGGCCGACGACGAGCCACGGCAGGACGGTGTGCTCGCGCACCTCGGCAGGCGGAGGCGCCGTCGTCGTCGCGCTGGGCGGGGGCGCAGTGACGGCCGGCGGAGGCGCGGCAGCGATCTGACGCTTGAGCGACTCGATGCCGTTGCGATGGGTCGAAGCGTCCGGCGAATTGGGGACGCGCTCGAGGTACATCTCGAGCGCCTTGAGCGCCTCGACGCGATCGCCCTTCAGCTCGTAGGCGCGCGAGATGATGATCAGGAGATCGTGCTTCGAGCAGTCGCGCTTGTAGGCCTCGCGGAACTGCGCGATCGCGGCGTCGTAGTTCTTGTCGTCGTACTGGACCTTGCCGGCCTGATAGATCGTGTGCGCGCGCTCGCTCTCGCTCTGCGGAACGCTGCTGCACGCCGCCGGATAGGGCGTCGCGCTGCCCGACGCCGGTTGCGCCGCCAGTGCGGGGACGGAAATGGCAACGGTCAGGAGCAATCCAGAGCCGATGACGCCGTGAGACCAGAAAGAACGTGCGCGCATTTTTTTCCCGAGAACGTCCGTAGCATACGGGACGTCGGTCCTATTTCGCCAGCTTCGTGGCCTTCTCACCGAAGAGGTGGACCGCGTTGAGCATCCACGCGAGGCCTTTTTCGTCTGCGGAAACGGAGACCGGAGCGAGCACGAACCCACCGGGGCGAAACTCCGCATGCACGGGGACGCGCCATCCGAGCAGCAGCTTGCGGATGCTGGGGGTCAACGCGCGGGCGAGCTCCTGCGGGCTCTCGGCGAACGACGCGAAGACGTGATCGAACGCGGCGTCTCCGCTTCCCTGACGAACCATCGACGCCAGCTCGAGGGGCTCGCCGAAGACGCCGCCGAAGTCGCTCGTGGTCGCGGCCTTCGCGGTCATGCGGACGTCCTGCACGATCGCGATCCAGGTCCCGACCTCGTTCGGCTGCTGGATGGCCGGCGGAGGCGGGACCGGCAGCTCGACCACGGCGCGGGCGATGCTCAGGCTCCCAGTTCCGCCGGTCGCATGGAGCGCGTGCTCGTAGCGGATCGGCACCTTGAGCGTGGTGTACGGCTCCCACGCGCGGAGCCAGCGCTCGTCGACGTCCGACTCGTAACGCAGCCCACGCTGCGCCGCGAACGTCTCGATCCAGTAGACGGACCCAGCCACGCGGCGAGACTAACAGATCAGATCGAGCGCGGATCCGTCAGAGCGGTGTGGCAGGGCCGGCGTGCGGCATCTTCTCGCCCTGCGCCGCCTTCTGCTTCATCTCGTACTTGCTCGGGCACTTCGCGAGCACGGCGTTGGCCTCGAGCGAGTTGTCCGCGCGTAGCTCGCCTTCGACGGTCACCCCGACGTCGACGCCCGGGACGTCGCGGAACGTGTCGGGGACGATGCACTTGGCGAAGCGGACCGGGACCTCCACGCCGTTCTTCTCGATGGTGAAGCGGTACTCGCAGGGGGTCTCGCGCTTGACGAGCGAGCCATGGACGAGGCTGCCTTCGACACGGACGGGCTTGCCGATGAACTTCGCCTTCTCGGCGATGAGGACGTCGACGTCCTTCGAGTACGTGCCCTTGTCCTGCATGCCGACGAGGACCAGCGCGACGATCGCCGCCGCGGCCATGACGAGCGGCACGAGGAGGAGGAGGCGCTTGCGCGAGGCCTCCGGGTCTTCTTCCTCGACGTCCCGATCGCGACGGCGCGCGGAGACCTCCAGGGCGGGCTCGCTGGGCGTTCCCGTGCTGGCAGAAGCGTCCGGAGCGGGCTTCGGTTCGTCGTTCGAGGCGTCGTTCATGACCTCAGAAAGGGTAGTCCCCACCCACGAGGGGTCAACGTCATCCTTCGTCATGGCGGGTCAACCGCCCGCGCAAACCGTTCGTTCCGCTTGGATCCTGGGCGATCCACACGTTTTGCTGGCCGGTGCTACAATGAAGAGACCGTGGTGAGCCGCGGACTGTGTCTCATGAGTGACGTCCTCACGAAGCCGGTGCTGATCCTGAATCGCGTGTTCGCGCCCGTCCAACTGACGACGGCCAGGCGCGCGTTCGTACTGCTCTATGGCGGTGCCGCCCGCGCGCTCGACGAGTCCGGCGAGGAGTACGACTTCGATCTCTGGCGCACCCTCCCCGTCCGCGAGGACGACGACGCGCTGCCCATCGTCGGCGGATCGCTGCGCGTGCCTCGCGTGCTGCATCTCGATCGCTACGACCGAACGCCGAGGGTGACCGTGCGTCTCACGCGCCGGAACCTGATGTTCCGCGATCAGCACCAGTGCCAGTACTGCGGGAAGCAGCCGCCGCTCCGGGAGCTGAACATCGACCACGTGCTTCCGAAATCGCGCGGCGGCGACGACACGTGGGAGAACCTCGTGACCGCATGCCGCGTCTGCAACCTGCGCAAGGGCTGGAAGACACCCGAGGAGGCGAACATGCGCCTCGCGCGCCGGCCATTCCGTCCGAAGTGGTCGATGACCGCGCAGATCCTCCTCGGCTCGGCGACCAAGTACCGCGAGTGGGAGCCGTTCCTGAAGGCGAGCTAGGCCCACCAGCCAGGACGGGTCGTCGTCACTGGGTGCAGGTCGCGTAGTAGTTCCAGCCGCCGTTCTGGCACACGAAGAGGTCCTCGCAGCCGCAACAGCCCATCGGGCAGGCGAGCGCGAA
>JAYTZB010000877.1:0-8242 GCA_043742085.1 Polyangiaceae bacterium | reverse complement strand
TCCAGGACGGCGGCAACCCCGACTACGGCGTCGGCAACGTGCAGGGCCCCGGGCAGCTCGGGACCACGGTCGTCAAGGCGAGCGGCCCGTCGGCGTCGGACCTCCGTCTCGACTTCCGCGCGACGCTCTTCCGCACCGACGATCGCCGCTCCGCGTTCGGCGCGCAGCTCAGCATCTTCGCGCCCACCGGAACGGTCTCGAACTTCGGTGGCGACAACGGCGCTGGCGCGATGGTGATGCTCAGCGGCGAGCACACCGTGAAGTTCATCACGCTCGACGCGAACCTCGGTCTCCACTTCCGGCCGCGCCACTCGATCAACGATCCGAACGGCGGATCCGGTCTCGGCGTCGGCAACGAAGCGCGGTGGGCCCTCGGCGGCTTCATCCCGATCAAGGACGGCAAGTACCGTATCGGCGCGACGTTCTTCGGCTCGACGGGCATCGAGAGCGACGCCATCATCGGCGACACGTTCTTCTCGAAGGCGAACACGCCGGTCGAGTGGCAGGTCGAAGGGCGCATGAAGTTCGGTCCTTCCGATCACTGGTGGGTCGGCGCCGGCGGCGGCTCGCGCCTCTTCACCAATGCGTACGGCGCACCCGATATGCGCCTCATCGCGCTCATCGGTACCTACGTTCCCATCCTCGACTCCGACGCGAAGTCGCCCGAGCGCAAGGCCGAGATGCGCGCGCGCTGGCGCTCCGAGCGTCAGTCCGATCGCGACCACGACGGCATCCCGGACGACATCGACGCGTGCCCGGACGACGCCGAGGACCATCTCGGGAACGATCCGCACGACGGCTGCCCGCTCCCGCCCGATCGCGATGGCGACGGCATCCCCGATCAGTACGACAAGTGCCCCGACGTCCCCGAGGACAAGGACGGCATCGACGACGGCGACGGCTGCCCCGAGGAAGACGCCGACAACGACGGCATCCCCGACGCGCAGGATGCGTGTCCCAAGGAGCCGGGCCAGAAGAACACCGACCCCAAGAAGAACGGCTGCCCGACCTTCATCAAGGTGGAGGGCAACGTCGTCCGCATCATGCAGCAGGTGCACTTCGCGACGGGCTCCGCCGTCATCCTCCCGGAGAGCTTCCCGATGCTCCAGGAGATCTCGCTCCTCCTCAAGGCGAACAAGGGCATCAAGAAGATGAGCATCGAAGGTCACACGGACAACCGTGGACCCGCCGATCTCAACAAGAAGCTCTCTGGCGACCGCGCAGCATCGGTCCGCCAGTACCTCATCCAGCGCGGCGTCGAGGAAGGCCGTCTCGAGTCGCACGGCTTCGGTCTCGAGAAGCCGATCGAGACGAACGACACCGATGCGGGTCGCGCCTCGAACCGCCGCGTCGAGTTCAAGATCGTCGACGAAGAAGACTCGAACGCCGTCCAGAAGAAGTAGGACGTCAGCGCGACGCGCGGCGTGACGTGGCTGCGAAGGTTTCGCACACGTACACGCTGCCGTCCGTGGCGCGCGCCACGCCCACGCCGAGATGCGTGTAGTCACCACGCAGTAGGTTGATGCGGTGCGAGGGGCTCGCGTGCAACGCTCGATGCGCCAGCGCGAGCGTCGGTGCGTGCGCGACGTTCTCGCCGACGGCGCGTGCGTCGAGGCTGCCTTCGGCTTCGAAGCGCTCCCGGAAGTCGCCGTCGCCGAGATCGTGCGCGACCGCCTTCTGATCGCGCATGCGCTCGGCATGAGCGCGGGCCAGCGCGTCGAGCTTCTCGTCGCGCGTGAGGGCGGGGGAGCCTTCGCTCGAACGCAGGGCGCCGACCATCCGCGCAAGCGTCGGCGCGTCGCCGCTCGGATCGCCCGAGGTGCCCGCCAGCTCCTCGCCGGGAGCGGGCGGCTCCTCGCCGGGCGCGGACGGCGTGACGTCGGCGAACAAGCGCGCCTCGAGGAGCGGCCGCGGGCCTTCACTGAGGTCGCCGACCAGCTGCACGGTGAAGCTTCCCGGCTGATCGAGGACGAACCGAGCGCGAGCGATGCCCGTCGCAGGATCGAGCGAGGTCGGCACGGTCTTCGGCGCCCCGCGAGCCCCCAGCACGACCAGCTTCGCGGAGCGCGCCGGCACGTGTACGCGCGCTTCGAACGACAGCCATTCCCCCGTGCGCGCGCGCGTAGGAAGCGGCGCGAGATCAGCGAGCGCCTCCACGCGCAGCGCGAGAAGGACCTCACCACCGTGCGGCGTGCTGGCGATCGCGACGCCGCAGCGCACGGGAGCACGTGTGTCGGCGCGGCGTGCGAGCTCGCTCTTGAGCTTCGTGTCGTCGATCGGCGCGTGTCCGGTCGCGACGATCACGCGAGGCCGCACGTACGGCTGACCGGCGGCGCGCAGCTTCGCGACGAGGGTCTCGGCGTCGGGGGTGCCGAGTCCGCGTGCTCGTAGCGCCGCGAGGTCACGCGCAACGCGTGAGAGCGCGCCGTCCTCTGCACCGCACGACGCGGCGAGGCCGGCCTCGCGAGGATCGCGCTCGGCTTCGACCGGCCACGGCGACCGCGTGACCGTCGACCATGCGGGCGTCGCGATCGCGATCGTCGCGGCGTCGAGCGCAGGGCTCGCTGTTGCCGTTGCCGTTGCCGTTGTCGTTGGCGCTGCGCTCACCGTCGGCACCGCGACGGCCGCTGTCGACGCCGAGCCGCCACATGCTGCGGCGAGCAGCAACGGGAAGACGGTGGACGCGCAGCATCGCATGGCCACGACGCTAGCGCGGGCTCACGCGAGGGAGAAAGAGAAGCGCAGAAAGCCTGGAAATCCGGGCGCCGGACGCGACCACCGGCGGGCGCCCCGGGCTGCGCCAGGCACGATGGTTCGGGTCCTGACCGTCTGCAAGAGCGGGCAATCGTTCGCGGGCGCGACCGTCAGGACCCGAATCGTCGCGCGCGCAGCCTCGTGGCCGCGCGAGCTCAACTCTCGTCGGCCGCTTTGGCGGACGAACGCGTGCGCACGCGCTTCTTCTCGGCGTTGCGGTGGCCGATGGCGAGGCCGACGCGAAGGCCGAGCAAGAAGCCGCCGCCGACGGCGAGCGCGATGAAGAGTGCGGACAACGATGCGTCGGTCCGCTGCGCGATCAGTTGATCGTGAAGCTCTTGCCGGCCTTGACCGCGCCGCCCGCGAACGGAGGGATGTGCGCGGCGCGGAATTTACCAGCGATGCATCCGCCCACGGGCGTACCAGGGAAGGGTCCCTGGTCGACGACCGCCGAGGAGACGGAGCCGTTGGGCGCGAACGTGATGGTCACGTGACCGCCACCGGTGGGACCGTCGGGCTTCTTGCACGACTGAACGTTGACGCCGCCGAGGGCGCCCGCCGCCGCACCGCGATCGAACGGCGCCGTTGCGCCGCCGCCGCCACCACCGGTATCCGCGGGCGCCTCCTTCTTGCCTGCGGCCGCAGCGAGCGCGCTGCCGAAGTCCTTCGGAGCCTCGGCCGTCTTCGCGGGAGCGGGCGTCGGATCCGCCGGGGCCGCCGCGGTGTGCGCAGCAACGGCTCCGCCGCCGCCGCCCGTGGTGGGGTTCTTCGCAGCGCCGGTGACCGCCGGCGTCTTGCCGTTCGCGTTGCCGGTGCCCGGAGGCGGAGGCGTGTTGTCGCCGGTGCCGGCCGGTGCGGTGACGGCGCCCGTCGCTGCTCCGCTCGGATCGTTCATGGCGACTGCGCCGCTGCCAGTCGCTGCTCCGGTCGCAGCCGTACCCATGCCGGCCGCGCTCGTCATGCCCGCCGTCGCCGGATCGACCGGCGCCACGGTGGGACGCGCGACGATGACTGCCACGACGATGCCGATCGCGATCATCGCGGCGCCCGCGATGATGGCGATGAAGAGCATCTTGTTCGACTTCTGCCCGCCGCCCTGACTGTACTGGCCGTAGGCGTCGTTGGTCATCTCGAGCGGCGGCGGTGCCAGGATCGGCGCCGCGAGGGCGGCGCCGAACGCGCCACCACCGCTCAGGTTCATGATGTCGTCGACGCGCGCGTTCGTGTCCCTCTTGTCGTCCGAGCCCATGGTCTGGCTCAGCGCGCGGATGTCGATGAGGCCCGAGCCGTCGCCCGCTGCCGTCGTGCGATTCTGCGCAGCGGCCGCGGTCTCGGCCTTGCCGCCCTCGGTGAGCGCGGAGAGCGAGAAGAGCACGCTGCTCTCGTTGCGCTGACCGGTGAGCTTCTGCTCTTCCATGGCGCCGCCACCACCGCCGCCGTGCATGGCGGCTGCACCGGTGGGCGCGCTCGTCATCACTTCTTCTTCGCCGCCGGCGCTCGCCACGTTGCCGAAGAGATCGGCGCCCTGACCACGACCGCCGCCGCGACGTGCTGCGGACGCGGCCGCGACCGGCGCTGCGTACGCCGGCTCGGGTGCGTGGAAGCCGTTGCCGTTCGATCCGCCGCCTGCGAAGGGAGACTCGACCGCGCCTGCCACTTCGTTGGACGAGAAGAGCGCTCCGGCGGCCCCCTGACTGGCATTCGCGCCCGGCGGAATCGACTGCGGCGCGTCGCCGAACTCACCGTCGTGCAGCGAGTGCGCGATGCCACGCGCGGCGCCGGCGGGCGCGAGCTTCACGGCTCCGAAGAGCTGCTCGATCTCGCGGAGCGGCAGCCAGTCGGCCATGCCGTCTTTCCAGCAGTAGGTCTCGTCGTTGACGACCCCCGTGCGGTACTCGGCGACAATCTCCTGACCGGTCATCGTCCGCTGATCGCCGTCAGCGACGTTCACCGTCCACGAATCGTTCGCCTGACCGGCGTAGTCGAAGACGTTCGTGTCCTGGTTGTCTTCGGCGGGACGCGTCTCGTTCCCGTTGATGACGATCGTCGCGCTGCACTTCTTGCAGCGAATCTTGACGACCTTGCCGAGGACCTTCTCGTCCGCGATCGTGTACTTGGCCTGGCAAGATTGGCACTGGATCTTCATCGCGGGTCCATCCTTCGCGCTGCGCGCAACGTCTCCTGCAGCAACACGTGATCGTGATGTAGGAGAGCTCGATCGCTCGCGAAAATCAGCGAGTTTGTGCTGCATGGGGAGTATAGCGGGCGCCGATCGAAGCGATCAAGCTGGCCCTGGGATTTCGACTCCGGGCTGGGCCGGTTGGTTGGGTCTTTCCGTTCGACGGCTCTCCCAACCGAAATCGCGATACTCACCGCGCATACGGGAGCACGTCCGCCCAACTTGTGCGAGCAACCGGACACGATCGTGGCGGTCGCGCTTCGATAAGCTTCAGTTGAGGAGCACCAGATGGGTGCCGTCCTTCCCGCAGTAATCGGTGATCGCGTCGAAGCGATCGCCGCAGGTCGGGCAGATCTTCCGCTGCGGTGCGGCTGCGCTCACGGCGCCCGGCCCGGCGCCGGGGCTCGCGGCCGGGCTCGCGGCGAGCTTCGCGGCCAGATCGCGCGCCGCCTTCGCACGGGCCGCGGCTGCGGCGGCGACGCTCTCCTCGTGAGCGCGCTTCTGCGCGGCGTGCTGCTCCTCACGGACACGGCGGCGCTCGAGGACGTCGGCGACCTCTGCCTCGTGGCGTTCGGTGGCTGCCGTGACGATGGCCGCTGCCTTTCGCGCTCGGCCGCGGAGGATCGCCGCGAGCACGCCGAGCACGACGAGCACACTCCCGACGATCCCGATGAAGACCAACCGCCTCGTCTTCGCGCGATCCTCGACGCGTCCTTCTCCTGCGCCGATCGAGCTCGACGCGATGGTCACCACGGCCGCCGCGTCGTTCTCGCCCGAGGCGTTCAGGCCCGAGCGCGCGAGGAGGTCGTCGTAGTGCGCGGGCGAGCTGACCTCGACTGCGACGCGGATCTCCTTCTCCGCCGCGGTCACGACGATCTCGACGTTGCCCTCGGGGACGTCGGGGCCGATGGTGACCAGGCCCTTCGGGTCGAGCGTCACGCCGGCCGGCGTGCCGTCCTTCAGCTTCCACGTGGTCGCTGTCCTCGTCGCGCAGCCCTTGGCATCGAGGACGAGCGCGCGGAACTGGAACGTCTCGCCCGTACGAAGGAGCTTCTTCGACGGCCGGACCTCGAGCCGCGTGGGATCGCCGGGCGATTCACAGGCGGCGGGCTTCGGCTCCGGCTTCGGCGCGGGCTCCTTCGTGACGGCTGGCGCAGGCGCCGCCGAGGCCACCGGCTTGTCGTCCGGCACGAGATCGTAGGTCCGCGTGCGCTTCACGTCCGCGACGCAGCGCCCGGTCTCGAGGACGATCTCGTAGCGACCGGTCTCGACGATGTCGATGTGCGTGTCGTTCTGGGCGACGACGAGCGTGTTGAGGATCGCCTTGCGCGGATCGTTGGGCGGCGTGGTGCACCGTGTCCGCCACGTCTTGCCGCTCGCGTCGCGCGAATGGGTCTCGCGCGTGAGCGTCGGCATCTGGTCGTAGCACTGGTTCGATCGATAGACGCGGCCGCCGCCCACGAAGGCGAGCTCGTCGCCCTCGAGGCGAATCGCAACGATTTCTCCGCCTCCCGAGGTCCCGGTCTGAGGGGTCGGCCCGCACCCATTCGGCAGCCATTGCTGCACCGTGTACTCCTCACGTAGCGCGCCCTGTCGCCAGCGGCCGTCGAGCTGCAGATCGGCCCGCGCCGAGGGCGCGAACGTGAGGACCGCCATCGCGGCGACCACGAACAGCAGCGCCGCGCCGGCCGAAACGAGGATACGCCCTGGCATCCGCTGCGTAGTCTACGCCGGGCTCGCGCGAGATAGCGCCTGGATTTTCGCCCACGTTTTTTGATTGTGTTACCGTCGCAGCGTGAGCGTGTCGAAGCGCGTCAACCGACGTTTTCGCCCTTTTCTAGCGGGGTCCATTGCTTGCGGCCTCGCGCTGTTTGCAGCGGGCACTGAGCGCTCGGCGCAGGCCCAGCCGAAGGTGAGCGCCATCCCAGATGGGAACGGGAAGGGCTTCGATACCCATCTCTTCCGGCCTGCGCTGGACTCGAAGGGCTTCTTCGCAACCAACGGCAGCGACATCCTCGGCAAGAACGACATCAGCTTCGGGCTGGTGATGGACTACGGCCGCACGCTCCTTCGCGTGGAGGACCGCGGACAGGGTGACCGCGCCCTCATCAACAACTCGTTTCAGGGCACGTTCGCGTTCAACTACGGCATCGCCAACATCCTGGTTCTCGGCCTGACGATGCCCTTGAATCTGATGTCGGGCAACGCGCAGTCCTCGCCGACGAAGCCCGACGGAACGCAGACCGGTCCCACCGCCACGAGCACGAGCCCCAACGGCCAGCAGTGGTTCGGCAACCAGTTCGACTCGCAGACCGTCGGCTACATCGCGCTCCACGCCAAGCTGCGGATCCTCCGCGTCGAGAAGGGCTTCGGCCTCGCGGCCTCCATGCAGGTCGGCGTTCCTCTCTCGGACGCGCCGCGTGATGCCGGCGCCGACCCCAGCGTCTGGGTCTGGCCGCAGCTCATCGGCGAGAAGCGCTTCGGCTCGATCGGCCAGTTCAAGGTAGGAGCGAACGTTGGCGCGCGGCTCCACTCGCCGAGCGAAACGACCATCACGCTCCGCGACGGCACTTTCAAGGACGGCAACCGCCTCACTTACGGGGCCGGCATGGCCTACCGCATCCTCGAGGCGGTGGACCTCGTCGGCGACACTTACGCGACGTATCTCCTCTCCGGCGATGCTGGGATCAAGCCGTCGAACGAAGTGGTCGGCGGTCTCAAGATCTTCGTCGAGCGCAACAGCTACCTGATGCTCGGCGCCGGCCCGCGCTACACGTCGGGCTTCGAGGCCGCGGACTTCCGCGCCTTCGTCGGATTCATCTTCGAGCCCTCCATCGGCGACCGCGACGGGGATGGCATCAAGGACGACGTCGACAAGTGTCCGGACCAGCCCGAGGACTTCGACGGCTTCCAGGACGTCGACGGCTGTCCCGAGCCCGACAACGACAACGACGGCATCCTCGACAAGGACGACCGCTGCCCGAACGAGCCCGAGGATCGCGACGGCGATCAGGACGAGGACGGCTGCCCCGAGGGCTCCGACGGCGACCGCGACGGCGACGGCATCCCGGACAAGCTCGACAAGTGCCCGGACGATCCCGAGGACAAGGACGGCTTCCAGGACAAGGACGGCTGCCCCGATCCCGACAACGATCAGGACGGCATCCCCGACAAGAAGGACCTCTGTCCCAACGATCCCGAGGACAAGGACGGCTTCGAGGACAAGGACGGCTGCCCCGATCCCGACAACGACAAGGACCAGATCCCCGACGTCGTCGACAAGTGCCCGAACGAGCCCGAGACCTACAA
>JAYTZB010000876.1:0-3446 GCA_043742085.1 Polyangiaceae bacterium | reverse complement strand
GGGGGCGGTGGCGCCGTCGCCGATGCCGCGACGCTCAAGAAGGGCGCACGAGTCTGGGTTCCACGCCTGCGGGCCGAGGCGGACGTCCTCGACATGCTCGGCGACGGGTCGGCGCGCGTGCAGGCCGGCGCGATGCGTCTGGTGCTGCCGGCGTCGGAGCTTCGTCTCGCGACGGAGAAGCGCGAAGAGGCGGAGCCGAAGAAGAAGCCGGCGGGCAACAGCGGCCCGTCCTCGCGCGATCCCTCCGGGCTCGAGATCGCGCTCCAGACCTCCGACAACACCGTCGACCTCCGTGGGCTGCGCGCCGACGATGCGATCACCTTGGCGGTCACGTTCCTCGATCGCTCGCTCAACGAGAACCGCCGCGTGTGCTTCCTGGTCCACGGCCACGGCACGGGCGCGCTGAAGGACGCCGTCCGCCGCGAGCTCAAGTCGAGCCCCTACGTCCGCTTCTTCCGCGCCGGCACGAGCGGCGAAGGCGGCGACGGCGTCACGATCGCCTGGCTGTCGTGAGGAGGCGGGCCGGCCCGCCCCTCGCGCCACGCTCCACGACGATTCGGGTCTTGACGGTCAGCCGGGTGAACGATCTCGAGCACTTCCCCACGATTCGGACCCGAATCGTCAGCCGCGCGTGGCGTTGGAGGCGTGCGACGGCCGGCGGCCGCGGGGCTTCGCGGTCTTCGGGCGCACGAGCGCGACCGGCTCTTCGCCGGCCGTGAAGGCCAGACGGACCGGCTTCGGCTTCAGAGAAGGCGCGCGCGCCGCCAGCTCCTCGTAAGGAGCGCGTCCGACCCGGCGCTGTTCGTTCACGAGCGTCGACCAGATCGCGCCGTCGCGCTCCTCAGCCTGCGAGGCGGCTCGCGGGTCGAAGCGCAGCTCGGCCTCGAAGGGCTCCTTCTTCGCGCCGAGGATCTGCTCGCGCAGCCCGCGCTTCGCGAGATCGCGGAACACGCTCGCCCCGGAGCGATCGTAATAGAGGACGGTATGCGCGGTGGAGACCGCGCCTGCCCACGGATACGTCCGCAATGCCCAGCCCGTCGACAGCTCCTCGAGCTGATCGTTGACGTCGGCGCGCTCGGCATCGGTCTTCCACGGCGAATGCGGCGCGAAGAAGATCCCGAGCCCGAGGTGATCGCCCTCGAGCTCCCAGGTCTCGCGGATACCGAATTGCTCGGGTGACTGCGCGACCAGCGAGCCGTGCGTCAGCCCGAACTCACCGACGATGTAGACCGCGAGCCGATCGCTGCGATCGCCCAGGAAATCCAGGGTCTCGACGGCCTCCTGGTGCGTCTCGGTCGGGAAGTCGGTGAAGCACATGGCCTCGGCGGCGATCCCGGCGGTCGACAGATGATCGACCACCGTCGACACCACCGCGACCGGCGCGCCCTTGTCGATCAGCTTCAGCACGCGATCGGAGCCCGACTCGACGCCGAGCGCGCACGCGACGGCGCCTGCCCTGCGAAGCGTCTCGGCGCGCTCTTGCGTGAGGTACTTCTCCGGCTTGAGATCGGTGGCCCAGCGGATGTCGAGGCCGGCATCGATGATCGCCTGCGACAGCTTCACGATGGTCTTCGGCGCCACCGAGTCCTGCGAGAAGTAGAAGTAGCGCGTGCCGTGCTTCTCGGAGAGCACGCGCAGGTGCTCGACGATCCCGCTCAGCTCGCGCTCGCGGTAGGCGGCGGTGCCGACCTCGGCGAGGCCATAGTGACAGAACGTGCACTTGCCCCAGTAGCAGCCGCGCGTCGGGTCGTACGGCAGCACGAGCCGCGGCGCGAAGTAGGTGGAGAGCGGCAGGCCGTCGAAGTCCGGCGGCGGGAGCACCTTCAGGTCCTCCATGCCGTGACCCGAGAGCCAGCGCGCGCCCATCAGCTTGTCGCGCACGACGACGTTCGCGCACTCGCGGAGCGGTCGCTTTTCCTCGAGCGCGCGCACGAGGCCGAGCAGCGTGTGCTCGCCCTCGAACACGCATGCCGAGTCGAACGGGCCCAGCGCGCGAGCGAGACGCTGTCCTGCGAGGCGGATCAGCATCTGCGTGATGCCGGGACCGCCACACGTGACGTGGACGTGCGGCAGCTCGCGCTTGATCTTGAGCGCGAATGCATACGCCGGCTGCAGCTGTCCCGGAAAGCAGACCGAGAGGCCGACCACGTCGACCTCCGCGTCGCGCAGGCGCGGGATGAGCGTCTTCATCACGTAGTCGTCGAAGGGATCGGCGCCGGGACGGCTGGCGCGCTCGACCTCCTCCATCGTCGTGAGGCCGAACGGCGTCCGATACGCCGTGAAGTCGAGGTGCAACGGATGATGCGTCGCCGACACCACGCGCAGCGCGGCCTCCACCGTCGCCACCGCCGATGCGTACGCGTCCGGATGGTGGAAGCGCGTCTCGTCGCGGAACGTGGCCTTCGCCTCGGCGATTCCCGCGGGCACGGCCTGCGCGTCGCCGCGCGCCCGAGCCAGCGCGACGTACTCGAGCTGCTCGGCGTGACCGAGCGCCGCCTTGCTGTCGAGCTCGCCGAGACGCGCCTCGAGCCGATCGCGGAGCGCTCCCAGCGCGGCCGGGTCGAGCAGCGCGTCGAAGGCCTCCACGTTCGCGTCGATCGGCAGGACCTCGACGCCGTTCGCGCGGAGGAAGCCGGTGAGCATGGGCACCGCGAGATAGGGAGCGGTGGGATCGCACGTGGGCGGATAGACGAGCGCGACGCGCATGGGCCGCGTGACTTAGCACAGGGTCACGGAAAGGCCCGAAATCGCTCAAATCGCCGTCAGCACCTCGCAGCCCTCCCGGGTCACGAGGACGGTGTGCTCGAACTGCGCGGAGAGGCTGCCGTCCGCCGTCACCACCGTCCAGCCGTCGTCGAGCATGCGGATCTCGGGACCGCCGAGGTTGATCATCGGCTCGATGGTGATCGCCATGCCGCTCCTCAAGCGAACGCCGCTACCGCGTGTCCCGGTGTGAGGCACGTGCGGGTCCTGGTGCATCTTGCGCCCGATCCCGTGGCCGCCGAAGTCGCGCACGACCGTGCATCCATCCCTGCGCGCGAGCTCGTGGATGGCCGCGCCGATGTCGCCCATGCGAGCGCCGTCGCGCACGACCGCAATGCCGTGGCAAGAGGTGTTCCTCGTTCACGCGCGGAAGATCCTCGCCGCCGTGGAGCTCGCGACCGACGCCACACGCCGCGCCACGCGTGGAGCACCGAGCCGCGCGATCGATGACGGCACGTGCCATGCACCTCCCACGAGCGGAGGCGCTTCTCATGGCTCATCTGTATTACCCGCGCAGGGCTCCCATCACGCACGGACAGCCGTCGCACGTGCACTTCATCGCCATGCTCCTGCTGGCGGCAGTGGTGCTCATCGTCACGCTCGGGGTGCGCGATCACAAGCCGCCGCCGCAGCGGCACATCGACGACAACACCCCGATGGCCGCGCCCCGCTAGCGAAACGCG
>JAYTZB010000875.1:0-3243 GCA_043742085.1 Polyangiaceae bacterium | reverse complement strand
AACACCTGCGGCGACGGCCCCGGCCGTGGCGGCACCCGCGACGATGCCCTTCTTCTTCGATTCATCGAGGACTTCGCTGCGCGTCTTGCTCATGGAGGACCAAGGTAGACACGGCCGGGCCCGGGTGCAACGGACGGCGCCGCGCGCTGCCGGCGCACCGGGGTGTCAACGAGGTTGACGTTCGCCCCGGATCCGCAAGGATATGAGGGTGAAACGGACCCGCCTCCCGACGACACCAGAGTTGGCGGTGGAGCCGGGTTTCTGGCGGGTCGGCGAGCGCGTCGGGGTCGGAGCAACGGCGGAGGTCTATCGCGCCGAGCGCGACGGTGTCGTGGCCGCGCTCAAGGTGGCGGGCGACGACGCGGACTGGGTCGGTCGCGAGGCCGTGCTCCTCGCCGGTGTCGGGCGCCGCTGGGGTCCGGCGTTGCTCGATGCCGGTCGTGTTCCCGCCGCCTCCGGGCTGCGCGCCGGTGCTCGCTACGTGGCGACGACCTGGAGCGCCGGCGAGCCGCTCGCGCCCGCGGCTCGGCTCGGCATCGAGGAGCGGCGCGAGCTCGCGGCGATCGTCGCGCACGGCGTCGGTCGTGCGCTCGACGAGCTGCATGCGCTCGGCGTGCGGCATGGCGATGTCAAGCCGGCCAACGTGCTCGTCACCGGCGACCGACCGAAGTGCGACCGCGCCGACGAGCGCGGCGCGACGCTCATCGACATGGGCCTCGCCGCGAGGATCACCGGCGGCGCCGCGCTGGGCGGCACGCCGCGCTATCTGGCACCCGAGGTGAGACGTGGCGAGGCGGCGACCCCGGCTGCCGATCTCTACGCGCTCGGGATCGTCCTCGCGGAGCTCCTCGATCCGCGGGTGGCGGCGGCAAAGGACCCCGCGGCAGCAGCAGAGCAGGGAAGGAGCGCCATCGGCGCGCCCTTCGACGCGTGGATCGCTGCGCTGCTCGCCGATGCGCCGGGCGCACGACCTTCGGCCGCGTGGCTTGCGGCGCGCGCGGCGCACGAGCTCGGGCTCGCGATCGACGCCGAGGAGATCGCGCTGGCACGGCGCGCGCGTGTGCGTCGCGCGTATCTGGCGGTGCGCGCAGAGGACCTCGTCGCGGCGACCGTCATCGCGCCGGCCGTGCAGGGTGAGCCGCGGCGGTGGCTCGAGGAGTCGCTCGCGAGCGCGAGCCTGCTCGCGCGCGACGAGCCGATTGCGGAGTCGCTCGTCGAGGCGGCAGCCGAGCTCGCGCCCCTCGATGTGCTGGGCACGGCTCGCTGGCTCGTGGCCCTCGTCGGCCCAGCCGCCTCGTCGTGGACCACGCCGTCCCTCCGCGAGAGCGACCTCGCCGATCGCCTCCTCGTGCTTGCCGCCACGACCGCCCCGGAAGCGTGGACCCTCGACGACGTCACCTCGTCCTCGTCCGCATCCTCGTCCGCGTCCGCGTCCGCGTCCGCGTCCGCGTCGTGGCTCTCGCTCACCCGCGCGCTCCTCACGCCCCGCCCGCGCGCTGATGTCCTCGCCACCGCCGAAGATGCGATCGCCGGAGGCGATGCTCCTCCCTCCGTCGTCCTCGATCTCGCCCTGGCGCTCCTGCGAGGCGGCGAGATCGGCCGCGCCTTCGCCGCTCTGACCGTCGCCCCCGACGACGACGGCGAGATCACGCTCCTCCGCGCCGAGCTCGCCCGACGGCGCGGTGACCTCGCCGGCGCAGCGACCGCCGCGCGTCGTGTCGCGCGCGCCGCCACCACGCCAGCAACCGCCGACGGTGCGCGCGCGCTCCTCGCGCGTCTCGCGTGGGACGCCGGATCTCTCGACCTCGCCGAGACGGAGCTCGCCGACGCGGGCGGGGCGAATGCCGCCGAGGTCCGCGGGCTCATCGCGTACTCGCGTGGTGACTACGACCGTGGGCTGCGCGTCATCGCCGATGCTGCGCGCGATGCCGACGGCCCGCTCGCCGTCGCGCGCGTCGCCGCCACCCGGGGCATGCTGGAGCATGCACGAGGGCGTGCGCTCGAGAGCCTCGCCGCGTTCTCGTCGGCCGCCGAGCTGGCCACGCGGTCCGGTGCCGTCATCGAGGAGGCGACGTACCTGACCGGCATGGCCGCGGCTGCCGTCGACCACGGCGCCATCGGCGCAGCGCTCGCGTCGGCGCTTCGTGCCGCGCTGCTCTGGGAGCGCCTCGATCGCCCTGGATTTGCGGCTCGCGCGCTCCTCGGTCGTGCCGCGGCGTACGCGCTCGTGGGCGCGTCGCATCACGCGGACGACGCCGCGAAGGCCGCCGCCGCGCGCGCCCGGAGCTCGGGCGATGCTCGTGCCGCGGCGTTCGCGCGGTGGGCAGTGGTCGAGACGCGAGCGCCCGGCGACCCGCGCGCGCGCGCCGAGGTCCACGCCGCCGACGACGAGCTCGCGCACGCGTCCGACGAGGATCGCATCCGTTCCGCCGCGCGGCTCCTCGTCTGGGCCGAGGGCATCGCGTCTTCGGGGACGCGCGTCGACGTCGACGCCATCGACGCCCGTGCGTCATCGAGCGCGGCGACCGTGCGGTGGGAGTGGTGGGGAGCGAGGGCCACCGCCGCGCTCGCGACGCGCGCCCACGCTGCCTCGCCACGCGTGCTCGCCGAGCTCGTCGCGCTGCTCGACGTCGCTGCGCCGCTCGGCTCACGCGGTCCTGCGCTGGCCGCGGGCGCCCGTCTCGCCGCCGAGCTCGGTGACGGTGACGTGGCGCGTCGCCTCGAGACGGCGCGCAGGATCGCCGCCGACACCCTCCGCGAAGGTTGCCCACCCGAGCATCGCGCCGCGCTCGTCAACGTGCCGTGGTCGCGCAGCACCGGCGCGCCCGACGGCGTGGGGTCGTCCGCGCTCGGCTCGGCGCAGGTCGAGCAGCTCGATGCCATCGTGCGTTCGCTCGCCTCGCGCGATCGACTGAAGCCATTGCTCGAGCAGGTCCTCGACACGATGGTGCTGTGGACCGGCGTGGAGCGCGGCCTACTCCTCCTCCGCGCGCCCGACGGCGGGCTCGTTCCGCGCGTCGCGCGCAACCTGGCACGACGTGATCTGCGCGGCGAGCAGCTCTCGTTGTCCATGGGCCTCGCCAAGCGCGCGATGGAAGAGCGCGAGACCATCGTCGCCACCGATGCCTACGCGCAGGTCGGGGATCTCCACGCGTCCGTCCACGCGCTACGGCTGCGCAGCGTCCTCGCCGTGCCGCTCGTGGCACGCGGTGACGTCCTCGGCGTGGTGTACCTCGATGATCG
>JAYTZB010000874.1:0-2989 GCA_043742085.1 Polyangiaceae bacterium | reverse complement strand
CGGCCTCGCGTTCGCGTACGCGGGGTCCCTGTGGGTCGGCGCCACGAGCACGCGCACGTCCGACCGTGCGCTCGTCGTTCCGTTCGCTGGACCGTGGGTCGCGCTCGGCACACGAGGCTCGTGCGGCGGAAGTGGCTCCGCGTGCGGCCAGGAGACGGCGTACGGAGCGCTCCTCGTCGCCGACGCGCTCGTGCAGGCCGCGAGTGCCGTGCAGATCGCTCTCGCATTCATCCATCGCGAGCTCCGTACCCGCGCCGAGCCGGTCCTTCGCAGCGCGCGTGTGACCCTCGCCCCGACGCGGCCGTCCGGCGGCGGCGTCGGATTCGCCGCCATCGGGCAGTTCTAGTTCCTTCGATCCAACCCGTGAAGAGGAGAGCAGACATGAGCGACGACGACCTCCCGAAGAAGGACGCCACGAAGACGCCGCGCGCTCCCTCGCCATCGCTCGCCGATCAGGAGCGCGGCGATTGGGAGGGCATGGGCCAGAGTCGCCACCAGCCAGACGCGGCGCCGGCTTCCAAGCCGGTCGGCACGCCGACCCCGGGCTCCAACTCGCTCGCGGGCGAGAAGCAGCAGAAGTGAGCCATGGCGTCGCGCTGCTCGCCGTCGAATTGCCGGGCATGCGCCCGGAGGACGTGAGCGTGTCGTTCGATGACGGCGTCGTCACCATTCGTGGACAGCGCGCGGGCGAGAGCGCGGCGGAAGGCGCGGCATACCACCGCCGCGAGCGTTCGCATGGCGCCTTCTGCCGTGCGTTCGCGCTGCCGGACGACGTGGCCGGGGTCGAGGCGGTCGCGATCATGGCCGAGGGGGTGCTCACCCTCCGCGTCCCGAAGCGCGAGCCGGCGAGCGCGTCGCCCTCGTCGCTCGACCCGCTTCGACGCGCGTCCTGATCGACCGAGGAGTGCTACGGTGTCGGGGTCGTCGTCCTTGTGGCGGCGATGCGCGTCGCGCACGTGGCGTTGTTGCACGGTGTGGCAACGAAGCGTGTTTCGGGGCGGATTGCCTCGTTCGAGCGAGCAGAAGCAGGCGAAATGCGGCGCTCAGCGCTGGCACGGACCATGCTCGACGCGGTCCCGGACTTCCGATGTACACCCTGAGAGGCACGCGATGAAGAAGACCGAAGTCCTCGTCGTCGACGACGAGCGCGATACGTGTGAGCTGCTCGAGATGGCGCTCGCGCGCCAGGGCATGCAGGTCACGACCTGCACGACCGCCGCTGATGCTCTCGAGAAGATCGCATCGCGCGACTTCGACGTCGTCCTCACCGACCTCAGCATGCCCGAGACCAGCGGGCTCGAGGTCTGTGAACGCGTCATCGCGCTCCGCCCCGACGTTCCGGTCGTGCTCATCACGGGCCACGCGACGCTCGAGACGGCCATGGGCGCCATCCGCGCCGGCGCTTACGACTTCGTGACCAAGCCGATCGAGAGCAAGACGCTCGGAGTCGTCGTCTCGCGCGCCGTGCAGCACCGCCGCCTCCGAGAGCAGATCCGGATGCTCCGCGCCGCGCGTGACGCCAACCAGAGCTTGATCGTCGGCGGCAGCCCCGCCATGCGCAAGGTCGCCGACCTCATCGATCGCGTCGGCGACAGCGACGCTTCCGTGCTCATCCACGGCGAGACCGGCACCGGCAAGGAGCTCGTGGCGCGCGCCGTCCACAACAAGAGCAAGCGCCGCGAAGGCCCCTTCGTCGCCATCAACTGCGCGGCCGTCCCGCACTCGCTTCTCGAGAGCGAGCTCTTTGGTCACGCGCGCGGCGCGTTCACCGACGCGAAGTCCACGCGCGTCGGCCTCTTCCAGCAGGCCAACGGTGGAACGCTCTTTCTCGACGAGATCGGCGAGCTCCCCATCGACGTGCAGCCCAAGCTCCTGCGCGCGCTCCAGGAGCGCAAGGTGCGTCCCGTCGGCGACAACCGCGAGATCCCCTACGACGCGCGCATCGTCGCCGCCACCAACCGCGATCTCGAGAACGAGGTCCGCGAGAAGCGGTTCCGCGAGGACCTCTACTACCGCATCAACGTCGTGAAGGTGGAGGTCCCGCCGTTGCGCACGCGTGGGTCGGACACGCTTCACCTGGCGCACCACTTCCTCAAGCAGTTCGCGGAGCGCAGCGGAAAGCCGACTCTCGAGCTCTCCGAGCGCGCAGCCGAGCGCCTCATGGCGTACGAGTGGCCGGGCAACGTGCGCGAGCTCGAGAACTGCATCGAGCACGCGGTCGCTCTCGCGCGCTTCGACCAGGTCACGGTCGAGGACCTTCCCGAGAAGCTCCGCGGCTACCTCGCCGGCAGCTTCGTGGCGACCGCCAACGACCCGACCGAGATCGTCACGATGGAGGAGCTCGAGAAGCGCTACCTCCTGCGCGTCTTCAAGCTCGTCGGAAACAACAAGTCCCGCGCCGCCGAGGTGCTGGGCATCGACCGACGCACGATGTACCGGAAGCTCGAACGCTACGCGGCGCTCGACGGCACGGATGCGCCCGCCGCCGACGCCGCGGAGACCGCCGGCGAGGCCGCTCCTGCAGCCGAAGACGCAGCGGCCGACGCCGGCGTCGACGACGTGTCCGGCGCCGCGATTCCCTCCTGAGATGAGGTAACCTCGCCTCGCCGATGCGCAGGCGGGTCACCCTAGGACAGCTCTTCACCGGAGCGACAGTCGCCATCGCGATCGTCGTCGTCTCGGCGTTCGTGCTGTTCGTACGCTCGTCGCATCGCTCGATCCTGATCGCATCGCAGCAGCAGCAGCAACGCGTCGCCGGTCGCGTCGAGACGCGTGTGGTGCGTGAGCTCGGTCGCGCGCAGCGCGTTCTGGAAGCGGTCGAGCGCGCCATCCAGTCGGGAGCCGTTCCGGTCGACGACCAGACCGACCTCGAGGCCGCGATCTACACGCGCGTGATCGACGACCCGCACCTCGAGGAGGTGACGTTCACCCGCGCCACCTTCCTGAAGTACGAGAAGGGCGAGGCGGTGCTCGCTCCGGAGGGCCGGTC
>JAYTZB010000873.1:0-1643 GCA_043742085.1 Polyangiaceae bacterium | reverse complement strand
CGCCGCAGCGAGACCGCGACGCATGCTCGCCGCCGGTACGAGAAGATCCCCTCGACGAAGTCGGGTACGCCCGGGAGCGGCGTGATGAGCACGCGCGGCGCCACCTCGACGACGCGATCGATGGCGACGCCGTAGCGAGCGTCGCCGAGCGTGAAGCGCAGGAGATGCAAGGGGGCGGCCCGACGGTACTTCGGCTCCGCGGTCCCGGACAGCCGCGCCGCACGAAAACCCGCTGCGACGAGCTGTCGCGCGAGGGTCGACGCCGTCTACGCGAGGGTCGACGCCGTCTACGCCGTCTACGCCGTCGCGTTCTTCTTGCGGTCCTTCACCATCTTGAGCACCGCCTTGATATCGCTCGGCGCGAGCACGCGCAGGGCGAGCGCGAGCACACCGTAGAGCGCGGCGTCGGCGGCCAGGCGGAGCGGCGGGATGACCATCGCCTGCAGGTAATGATCGACGAGCGCGACCACCACGCAGATGACGAGCGACTTCACGAGCGCGAAGACACCGCGTCGATCGAACGCCTTTTCCCGCAGGAAGCCGAGGAACACCACCACGATCACGAACTCCCGGAGCGACAGCGCGATGCCGGCGCCCATACCTGCGCCGCCGGGGCCGAGCTTCTCGAGCACCGGCACGAGGACGATGACGAACACCGGCAACAGCGCGAGGCCGACGATCGACACGATGGTGATGGTCCAGGAGCGGTCGAGGATCATGAGCGCCAGCCACAGCAAGACGTTCGCGTACGCGAACACGAACGTCGGCGCGAGACAGCGGAGGCTCCCGGCGGCCGGCAAGAACGCGTCCTTCACCGTGATGTGGATCCAGTACTCGGCCCCCAGCGCGAGCAGCAGCGTGAGCGGGATCGAGACGACGATGACGGCCTCGAAGCCGCGCCGCAGGATGCGATAGAAGTCCTCCGTGTTGCGCGCCTTCGCGCGGCTCATCATGGGGATGAGCACGCCGCTCATGATGGGGGAGAGGAGCGCGGAGAGCTGCGCGAGCTGAAGGGCGGAGCCGTACCAGCCGAGCTCCGGAGATGTCTCGGGCACGAGAGCGCTGAGCGTGAGGACGTCGATCGACGAGCCGATCGAGACGGCGACGTTCGCGATGTAGAACGGGAACGCGATGCGGAGGACCTTCTTCGTCGCCTCGAGGTCGATGCGCAGCTCGAGGTCGACGGCGTCCTTCGTCGCGAGGTAGAGCACGGTGGCCTTGAGCGCCTCGCCGACGATCATCGGCAGGGGCAGCACCCAGAACGGCGCGCCGAGCGCGACCGCGGCAAACGTGCCGCCGCCCCAGAGCACCTTCGCGAGGACGTTGGCCACCGCGAGACGATCGACCTTCGACGAGGCCTGGAGCGTCTGCTGGAACGTCTGGTTCAGCGCCGTGAAGAGATAGGCCACGCCGAAGAGGAGCGCGGCGACCCGGCGCTCGTGGACCTTGCCGTCGAGGTAGACGAGCGCGATCACGAGCAGCGGCGCCAGCATCAGGACGCGCGCCACCAGGAGTCCGCCGAAGAAGTCGCTGGCGTGCTTCGGGCGGATGGCGATCTCGCGAGAGATGTACGTGTCGACGCCGAGGCTCAGGAACACCGCCGCGACGAAGGCGGTCTGGTCGCCGAACTTGTAGTGCCCGAA
>JAYTZB010000872.1:0-3371 GCA_043742085.1 Polyangiaceae bacterium | reverse complement strand
GCGCGACCTCGTGGTGCTCGACGACCCGCTGCCCGCCGGCTTCGAGGCCGTCAACCAGACGTACGCCAACCGCGACGCCGCGATGATCCGTCCCGACGTGAGCCACGCCGTGACGCATCGCGAGCTCCGCGACGATCGCGTGGTGACGTTCTTCGACACGCTGCCGTCGGGCGAGCACCACACGAGCTACGTGCTGCGGGTCACGTCGGGTGGCCACTTCGTCAGTCCGCCGGCGAAGGCCGAGTGCATGTACGCGCCCGACGTGTTCGGACGTACCGGCGCATCGGTGATCGACGCGAAGCCATGAACGATCCGGCACAAAAATAGGAGCGCGCGGGGCATCCCGCGGAATGCGCAGAGCGTTGCGCTACTTGCGCGAGCGTTCGTCGGTCGCACGCCATGCTGACACCGGCACGTGATCTGCACTGCGCTCGGCATGAGCTTCATCGCCAAGAGAGTTGCGCTCGTCGGTCTCGCGGCCGCGGCGCTCGCCGTCGCCGCTCCCGGCTGCGCGTCGGAGACCGTCGATTCCACGGACGACTTCTCGGAGTCGACATGGTCCGCGCTCTCGACCGACGACAGCGCGCCGGCGGTCCTCGACGACGCGACGGCTGTCGAGGACAAGACCGACCCGCCCGAGGACCTCGACGCGACCGATGACGTCGCCGAGTCTGCTGCCGACGACGTCGACGAAGAAAAGGAAGCGGCCGACGGCAGCGGCCAGACCAGCACCGCGAGCGCGGACGTCGACCTCGACGTCGCGCCGCTCGGCGCCAGGAACGCGACGGGCACGTTCCAGAACGCGGTGCTCGGCAACTGCGCCGATCCCGGCGTCATCCACGACGGCAATCGCTTCATCGCGGCGTGCACCGGCGGCGGCTACCCGACGTTCACGTCGCCCGACCTCGTGCACTGGACGGCCTTGGGCCACATCTTCGGCGCGGCCAATCGCCCGAAGTGGGCGAGCAAGAACTTCTGGGCGCCCGAGATCCATCACATCGGCGCCGGCTTCGTGGCGTACTTCGCGGCGTTCTCTCCCGCGCACGGCGAGATGTGCATCGGCGCCGCTCGTGGACCGTCGGCGACCGGACCGTGGACGGACCTCGGTCGACCGCTCGTCTGTGACAAGGGCGTCGGCCTCATCGACGTCAACGCGTACACCGACGGCAAGGGCCGCCACTTCCTCTATTACAAGACGGAAGGCAACGCGCTCCAGCCGCAGCAGAAGACCATCATCTACGGCCAGCAGCTCGGCGCCGACGGCGTGAGCTTCGTCGGTCATCGCCATCGCTTGCTGAAGAACACGCTCGGCTGGGAGGGCGACGTCGTCGAGGCGCCGTTCGTCGTCGGGCGCGGCAAGTTCTACTTCATGTTCTACAGCGGGTACCGTTACTGCAACGGCACGTACGGCGTCGGCGTCGCGCGCGCGCTCTCACCGCTCGGCCCGTTCCGCAAGAAGGGCGCGCCCATCCTGAGCAGCAACGCGGGATGGGCAGGTCCTGGCCACAACTCGGTGGTACGCACGGGCGGCCATGACTGGATCGTCTATCACGCGTGGAAGGGCGCGCATCAGTGCAGCGACGGCGGCAACCGCGAGCTGCTCATCGATCGCATCGAGTGGGCGAAGGGCTGGCCGTCGATCAACAACGGCACGCCGAGCCGCGGCCGTCACACCGCGCCCGCTCTCGACTGAGCGCGCGAGTCCACGAAGCGCCTTATTTACAGCAGCGAAAGCCCTGTTGGTAGAACGCGTGCTCGGGACCGTGCGCGCGTGTCGCCGGCCGGCAGCGCGTGCGTACCGGGCCCCAGTAGCCGCCCTTGAGGATCGCGGGGCTGCCGGTGGGAGACGTCGACTTCGTGTACTCGTCGACGTTGCCGACCATGTCGTAGACGCCGAAGGGGCTCTTGCACTTCGGCTGCGATCCGGACGGAACGCCCTGCCACAGCTTGTCGAGCTCGTGGATGATCACGTCCTTGGTCTTGCCGTACGCGCTCGCGTCGAACCAGCGCCAGGACTTGTCGACGACGCAAGCGTCCTTGTCGCGATCGAAGCCGTAGGGATACGGCGTGGCGTCCTCGCCCTCGCACGCGAAGGTCCATTCGTCTTCGTTGCAGAGGCGCTTGCCGTCGCTCTCGCAGAGCTTCTTCGAGTCGAACCAGTTGACGTAGATGAGCGGGTACTCGCCCTTCCGGTTCGGGTACTCGAACCGGTCGATGCAGAAGCTCATGTCCTTCGTGGGGAGCTTGGAGCGCGCGGCGGCCCACTTGTCCTTGTCGAAGGACGCGCAGCGCTCGGGGAACTCCTTGTTGATCCACGACGAGCAGAACGATTTTTGCAGCTCGTCACCCCACGAGCACACCACCATCTTGCCCTTCACCTGGACCATGCCGGGCGAGCAGCTCCCGCGATTGCCCTCGGCGGCGTCGGTGGTCTCGGGCGTCTCGCCGGCAGCGGTCTTGATCTGCCAGTGATTGGTGCCGACCTCGCGCCAGTCGTACGTGAGCGGCTTGGGCTCGCCGGCGGCAGCGGAGCCAGCGCCACCGCCGCCGACCGCGACGAACGCCGCGGCGACGGCCGCGAGAGCAATGCATGCGGGAACGCGCACGCGCGGAGCCTAGCGCGCTCTTCGCGGAAGGCGAGCGGTGTAAGCTCGTCGCGTGCCGTCTCGGTTTCCCGGGTTTCGCGCTCCACCATCGCTGACAGCGAGCGCTCTCGCGAGCGCCCTCTGCGTCGTGCTCCTCCTCGCGTGCGCGGCGTGTGCGCGTGAGCCCGCAGCGCCGGCGAACGCGCCTGCGGACGCGACCGCTCCACCGCCGTCGGCCGCGGACTGCAAGCTGCTCGCGACGCGGCGAGAGACACTGGCTCGCGCCGCCGCCGTGGTGGTCGACGCGCGCCAAAAGCTCGAGGCCGCCTGCGCGACGAAGAAGACCTCGCCGGCGTGCGCGATGGTGAAGGCCGTCGTCGATGACTCCGCGGACACCGCGCCGACGGATGCCGCGGCGCTCGCAGCGCTCGTCGCGCGCATGAAGACCGTTCATGTGTCGAACGCGGCGCTGTCGAAGCCGTTCGCGGCCTTGCTGGACGCCGAGATCGCGCTGGCCGGCGCCGCGCAGGACCTCGGACCTGCGCCGCTGCCTGCCTGTCGCTAGGGTCAGTCCGGGCGCGCGCCGAGTTCACATGCCGAGGCGTCAGGGCGACGACCAATGAGGTTCCCTCGGATCTCATTCCTCGGGGTGACCCATGCTGAGGAAGTACGCTACCGCGACTTCGCGCGCGATCGCTAGTCCATGGATGCGCCATGCCAGGACTCGCAACACTTCTTCACTTCCGTTGCGAGTCCGCGCTCGCCTACTTCGTCCACGCAGCGACG
>JAYTZB010000871.1:0-2176 GCA_043742085.1 Polyangiaceae bacterium | reverse complement strand
CTGCAGCGCGTCGTGCGGGCCGAGGCGGAGCGCGGCGCGGTCGTGGTGGTGATCACGCACGACGAGGTCTTCGCCAGGGCGGCGGGCGACGTGCGCGTGGTCCTCGATCGAGGACGGATCAGGGCCGACGAAGGGACCGCGGCCTCTTCCTGACCAGCTCGGCCAGGAACGCAGCGACGTCGGCCCGGGCCGCGAGCGTGGCGACATCGGCGCGCGGCAGCTGGGCCACGACGCGGACATCGCAGACGACGGCGAGCTCGGCGGCGTTGGTGCCGGTCGAGGCATCGGGGTGCTCGGGGGCGACGACGACGATGCCCGTGATCCCGAGGCCCGTCGCTCGGGCCGCGCGCGTCGCCGCGGCGACGTCGTGCAGGACGCCGAGGCGATCGGGGACGACCAGCAGCACCTCATCCGGGGCCAGCGCGAGTGCGACATCGGCGTTGTCGAGGTCCCGCGCGAGAGGGCTGAACAGGCCGCCGGCCAGCTCCACGAGCAGCCCGTGGGCGGTAGCGCGAGCCTCGGCCACGAAGTCGCGGATGGGCTGGAGCTCGATCGTGCGCCCTTCGTCGGCTGCGGCGAGATGCGGGGAGACCGCACGCGCGAGCAGGTAGGGCGGCGGGTAACGTTTCACGTGAAACGTGGACGCCTGTTCAAGTGTCGACACGTCGGTCGCTTCGCCGGGGACCACGCCGCTCTCGACCGGCTTCAGCCCGGCGACGAGCGGGTCCTCGACGCCGGCCTCGCGCAGGAGGCGCGCCCACGCGAGGACGAGGGCCACGGCGGCGTGGGTCTTCCCTATGCCCGTGCCGGTGCCGGTCACGACGAGGAGCGGTGCAGTCATGGCTCGACCGGCGTCGAGGCCTCGGAGCGCGCTGCCGAGGCGAACGCTTCGATGGCGCGGTCGATGTCCTCCGCGCGATGCTCGGCCGTCACCGTCATCCGGATCCGGGAGGCACCGGCGGGCACGGTGGGCGGGCGGATGGCGTGGACGTCGACGCCGTGCTCGCGCATCTGCGCGGCCCAGCGGAGGGCGCGCGCGGGTGCTCCGAGCACCACCGGCACCACGTGACCGAAGCCGAGCAGGAGCGGCGGTTCGACCCGCGCAGCGGATGCCGGAGCGACGACCGCGCCATCCGCGACGATCGCGGTCGCGGTCGCGGTCGCCGCGGCGAGGAGACCCGAGCGCAGTCGCGCGGCGAGGTCGCGCACGCGTGCGGCGAGCTCGGGGTGCTCGATGACCTCCTGCAGAGCGCGTACTCCGGCCGCGGCCGAGACCGGCGCGAGGCCCGTCGAGAACACGAACGAACGTGCGCGGTTCCAGAGCCAATCGCGGAGGACGCTGCGTCCGGCGACGAACGCGCCCTGGCTGCCGAAGGCCTTTCCCAGCGTGCCCACGAGCACATCGGGCGTGACCCCAGCCTCGGCGCAGCGCCCTCGTCCCGCCGGGCCGAGCACGCCGAGCGCGTGCGCTTCATCGACGTAGAGCGCGGCGCCGTGCGTGTCGCAGAGGGCACGCAGGGCCGCGAGGTCGGGCCCGTCGGCGTCCATGCTGTAGTAGCTCTCCACGAGCACCCAGGCGCGTGCCTCGGTGCGCTCGGCGAGCGCTCGGGCGACCGCCCCGGCATCGCCGTGCGGGACCACCGCGACGCGGGCTCGCGACAGGCGAGCTCCGTCGATGAGGGACGCATGGTTGAGGGCATCGCTGACGATGAGGTCGCCGGCTCCGGCGAGCGCCGACACCGCGCCGACGTTGGCTGCGTAGCCGCTCGAGAACGCGAGGACGTCCTCGACGCCGAGCCACGTCGCGAAGGCGCGCTCGAGGCGACGATGCTCGTCGCGCTCGCCGGCGATCAGGCGCGACGCGCCGGCCCCTGCCGCCGCCGGCGGCGCGGATCGGCTCGCCAGGCCGAGGTAGTCGTTCGAGCAGAAGGACAGCGTGGACGGGCCGCGTGGCAGAGGTCGCGCGTCGCGGCGCAGTCCTTCGTGCTCGAGCCGCGCGAGCTGGTCCGACAGATGAGCGAGAGGGTCGACTGCCATGGTGTGTTTCACGTGAAACGTCCGCCCTGACCCGACCTACTCAACCTTTCAGCCGTGGGCGCGCGTTCCTTAGCACGGGTGTCCGCGGCCGGCGGTCTGCGGAGCCGGCTCAGCCGCCGTCGAGAGCGTCGTCGAGGCG
>JAYTZB010000870.1:0-11817 GCA_043742085.1 Polyangiaceae bacterium | reverse complement strand
TGCGGACGAAGTCGTTCAGCGCGGTGGTCGTCGACGTCGGTCTGCCCGACGGGAGCGGCCTCGACCTCATCACCGATGCGCGCTCGCACGATCCCTTGGTAGCGGCGCTGGTCGTGTCGGGTGGCGTCGACGAACGGCGGCTCGCAGAGGCCCATCATCTCGGCGCGCACTACCTGCTCAAGCCCGTCGACACGCGAGAGCTCGGGCTCTTCGCGGTACGCATGCGAGCGAAGCTCCGGCAGCGTGACGCCACCATCGGCGCGATCGTCGAGCGGTGGGCGCTCGAATACGATCTCACGCCCGCCGAGGCCGACGTCCTCGCGCTCGCGGCGCAGGGCGCGGCGCGTTCCCGCCTCGCCGAGCTGCGCGGCGTCGCCGCGAGCACGGTCAAGAA
Source organism: Polyangiaceae bacterium (assembly GCA_043742085.1). Classification (GTDB taxonomy): domain Bacteria; phylum Myxococcota_A; class Polyangia; order Polyangiales; family Polyangiaceae; genus Labilithrix. The sequence goes on along the minus strand of JAYTZB010000870.1, from coordinate 11,423 downwards.
GCAGGTTCAGGTCATCCTCACGAAGACGGGCGACACGTCGCTCGAGGCCGCCGTCAGCCGACTGCTGCGCGCCATCGTCGACGAAGGCTGACGTCACGTCACCGCGCGTCGCGCTCGGCTCCGTAGATCGAGGCGATACGCGCAGCCTTCTGCGCGAGCTCGGCGCGAAGATGAGCCGGCTCGACCACGACGAGCGCGTCGGCGAAGCCGAAGAGCCAGCGTCGTAGAGCGCAGCCATCGGGCACGCGCGCGCGGACCACGTGCGCGTCGTGCATCGCGCGATCGACGCTCGCGGCGGCGACGTGGACGTTCCTCGCCTGGCCCTCGGGGCCCCGCAGGCCCTCACTGACCACCTTGACGGCGTCTGCACGGACGCGGAGCACCAGCTCGATCTCCGGTGCTCCGTGAACTGCGCCGGGCAGCGAAGGGATGGCGCAGAGGAGCTCGGCGTCGTCAGACCAGCGCCACCCATAGGGCTTGCTGCGCTCGTCCGACACGATGGGAAAGACGCCGGCGAGCTCGACGAGATCGCGCTGGATGGTGCGGCGGTGGGCGACGAGGCCGCGTGCGCGCAGGCGCTCCTCGAGCATCGCGCTGTCGATGCGACGCGGTCCTTTCGGAAGAAGTGTGAGCAGGTGCCACTGGCGAACGATGGTCGATCCCACGCTCATGTCTTGCGACAGAGCGTGTGCCCATCGTTCCCTAGAGGATGGACGCGACTGGGCGCGCGTTCAGCCGGAGCGGCCGGCGGGGTCGAGCGCCGTGACCACTGGCCACCGCCACCCCGGAAACTGTCCGGGACACCCCGGCGCTTGCGCAAGTGAGCGCAATCGTTCAGTCGGCGTGATGGCACGCGCATCGCTCTGGGGTGTCCTGCCATGTCCACGAACCCCACCACACCCGTTCTCGCTCCTCCTCTTCCTCCGATCGCGCCGGCGCTGCCGCTGCCGCCAAAGCGTCCGTCCATTGCCGATCGCGTGGCGCGCGCGTTTCCGCCGCTCGCCTGCGTGCGCGGCTATCGCTACTTCGCGAGAGGTCGCGTCGATCTCGCCGGTGTCTCGGAGGCGGGACTGGACGCGGAGGTGAAGGGCCAGCGTGTCCAGCACGTGAGGCTCCGCGTCGAGGACGGCCGCCTCGCCTCCCGCTGCAGCTGCGCGCCGAAGGTGCTCGGCCCGGCGGCGTGCCGTCATGTCTGGGCCACGCTCCTCGAGATCGATCGCCAGGGTGCGCTCGACGGACTCCGCGGCAGTCAACGCGCGCTCGCGCTCACCGCGCTCGACGCACCGGCGGCGAAGCCGACGAAGGGAGCGAAGCCGACCAGGACGACGAAGCCGACGAAGGAAGAGAAGCCGGTCGAGACGCCGAAGACGCGAGGTCGCAAGCGAGGGCGCACGTGAGGCCGCATGGCGCGCTGGCGCTCGCGAAGCACGCGCCTCGCAGCGGAACCCGCGTGCTCGATGTCGGTTGCGGTCGTGGGCGGACGACCATCGACCTCGCGCGCCTGGTCGGACCGAGAGGCAGCGTGGTGGGCCTCGACGCGTGCGATGCGCGGCTCGCCGTCGCGCACGGCGAGGCAAGCGCCGCCGCTCTCACCAACGTCGCGTTCGTGCGTGGTGATGCCGAGACGTTCGCGCTCGAAGACGAACCACGCTTCGATCTCTGCTTCGTGCGGCTCGGAACGCAGTCGTTCCGAGCGCCGGGGGCGGTGCTCCGGAATCTCCGCCACGCTCTCGTTTCCGGCGGCCGCCTGCTCCTCGTCACGTGGCGGTCCCTGGCGCTGAACCCGTGGGCCGCCATCCCGCTCGAAATCGCGCTTCGCCATCGGGCGCGAGCGCGACTCCCCGAGCTCGCCGGGGCGCTGGTGTTCCTCGATGATCCGGACGTTGCGCGGACGCTGCTCGAGCGCGCCGGCTACGCTGACATCCAGACGAACGCCATCGATGCGCCTCTCGTGATGGGCGCCCACCTCGACGAGGTCATCGCACGCCAGCTCGACGTGGACCCGTCCGAAGCGGAGCTTCGCGACGTCGTCGCGGAGCTTCGCGCCGCGCTCTCTCCTTTCGTCACGTCGCGCGGCGTCGTGATGCCGTCGAGCGCGTGGTGCATCACCGCGACGAGCCCGACGTGACGGCGACCTCGGTGGGCTTCGACTTGCGCCGGGGAGCGGAATCGTCGATGGCGGCGATGTCCTCGAGGGACCGCTTCTCGGCCGGCACCGCGAGGAAGATGGCGACGACTCCGGCGGCCACCATGAGCGCGGCGCCGAGCAGGTATCCCGCAAGGACGCCGCCGCGGCTTCCCGTGCCGACCAGTGCACCGAAGAGCGCGGGCGCCGCGACTCCTCCCGCGCCCGTCCCGAGCGCGTAGAAGACGGCGATGGCCATGCCACGCAGCTCGACCGGGAAGAGCTCGCTCACCGTGAGATACGCGGAGCTCGCAGCCGCAGACGCGACGAAGAACACGATGCACCAGAGCACCGTGAGCTGCGTCGACGTGACGACGTTCGCAGCGAACGCCCAGCCGGCGACCGCGAGGAGCACGCCGGTCACGATGTACGTGCCGGCGATCATGATGCGCCGACCGACGCGATCGGAGAGCGGCCCCAGCACGAAGGGCCCGAGAAGGTTCCCGAACGCGAAAGGAAGGAGGTAGAGACCGATGTCGTCCAGCGGAACGCCATAGAAACGCCCGAGCACGAGCGCGTACGTGAAGAACACGCCGTTGTAGGCGAACGCCTGCGCCACCATCAGCGCCATCCCGAGGATGGCTCGCCGACGGTCCTTCACGAGCAGGACGTACGCGATGCGCCGCCAGCTCGTATCGGCCGCGGTGTCCACCGTGGAGAGACGCTCGGGCGGGGCCAGCACGTGGCCGCCGCGCACCACCTCGTCCTCGATGCTGCGCACGACGGCTTCGGCTTCGGCGACGCGGCCGTGCATGAGCAGCCAGCGCGGGCTCTCCGGGAGATGACGGCGCGTCAGCAGAATCGCGAGGCCGAGGACGCCGCCGAGACCGAAGCACACGCGCCAGCCGAGGTTGATCGGAAGGACCCTCGGGTCGAGCAGGAAGAGCGTGGAGACGGCGCCGAGCGCCGTGCCCAGCCAGTACGTGCCGTTGATCGCGAGGTCGGCGCGCCCGCGCACGCGTGCCGGCAGGAGCTCGTCGATCGCGGCGTTGATGGCCGAGTATTCGCCGCCGATGCCGGCCCCGGTGATCGCGCGGAAGAGCGCGAACGTGAGGAAGCCCGTGGAGAGCGCGGTGAGGAAGGTCGCGCCGAGGTAGACCGAGAGCGTGACGAAAAAGAGCTTCTTGCGACCGAGGCGATCGGTGAGCCGTCCGAAGACGAGCGCGCCGAGGACCGCGCCTGCCAGGTAAGCGCTCACCGACGCACCGATCTCGGTCTCGCTGAGGTGGAGAGCCTCCGGCTTGCCGAGCACGTTGGCGACGGCGCCGACGAGGGTCACCTCGAGGCCGTCGAGCAGCCACGTGATCCCGAGCGCAAGGACGACGCGCCAGTGCCAGCGGCTCCAGGGCAGCCGATCCAGCCGAGCCGGCAGATCGGTGTCGATGAGACGCGGAACGTGCACGCCGCGTCGCGTGCAGACGCCATACCGGGCGAGCTCTTCGGTGATCCCGCGCGGCAGCGAGGTGCAAAGTGCCCCACCGCAGTGCGCCGCCTCAACCGTGCGAGTCGTTCTTGCGTGCAACCATGCTGCGGCGAGGGCGCGACGACGCGGCGCGTGAATTGCTCGGTCCGAAGGCATGAAGCGAATTCTTCGCGCCATGCTCGCGTTCGCCGCCGGTGGAGCGGTGCTCATGGTGCTCGAGTCGATCGGTCGCCGGAGGGGGGGACGCGCCGGTGCGGGTGCGCGCGCGTTGCTCGCCAGGGTGCGTCCGAAGCCCGTGACCGACGACACCGTCGAGGCGCTCGTCCGGAAACGACTGGCGCGCACGGCGTCCGATCCGGCGTCGATCATCGTGTCGATCGAGCACGGCTGCGCGGACCTACGCGGTCCGGTCGAGACGCGCGAGCGCGCCCGCATCGTGCGTGCCGTCTCCACGGTTCGCGGCGTCGATTCCGTGCTCGACCTGATGACCGAGCCGGTCGCGGTTCGAGGGCCGCCCGCTCCTCGCCCTCCGGCGTGAGGGCGGCGTCGCGTTCTGGTACGCTCGACGGCGTGCAGCGCCCTACTCCTCTCGGGACCGGCTGGTACGGAGCGTACGGCGGCCGCTTCGTATCCGAGACGCTCATCCACGCGCTCGACGAGCTCACGACGGCGGTCGACGAGATCGTCGCGCTCCCGGCGTTCGACGCCGAGCTGAAGACCCTGCTCGAACACTACGTCGGAAGGCCGACGCCTCTCACGGAGTCGATGCGGCTCGCGCGCGCGCTCGATCCCGGCGGCCAGGCGCTCGGCCGCCTCTTCCTCAAGCGCGAGGACCTCTGTCATACGGGCGCGCACAAGATCAACAACGCGCTCGGCCAGGTCCTGCTCGCGACGAAGATGGGCAAGACGCGCATCATCGCCGAGACCGGCGCGGGTCAGCACGGCGTCGCCACGGCCACCGCGTGCGCGCTCTTCGGCCTCCCGTGCGAGGTCTACATGGGCGAGGAGGACGTGAGGCGGCAGGCTCCGAACGTCGGCCGCATGAAGCTCCTGGGCGCCAAGGTCATTCCGGTGGTCTCGGGCTCGCGCACGCTGAAGGACGCGATGAACGAGGCGCTGCGTGACTGGGTCACCAACGTCGGCACCACGCACTACTGCATCGGGAGCGCCGCCGGTCCGCATCCCTACCCCGAGCTCGTGGCACGGTTCCAGAGCATCATCGGAGAGGAGTCCCGCGCGCAGATGCTCGAGCGCACCGGCAAGCTCCCCGACGCGGCGGTCGCCTGTGTCGGTGGCGGCTCCAACGCCATCGGCATGTTCCGCGGCTTCCTGGCCGACCCGACCGTGAAGCTCTATGGGATCGAGGCGGCCGGTCACGGCGTTCCGAGCGGCAAGCACGCCGCGACACTCACCGCCGGACGCGTCGGCGTCCTCCACGGCTCGAAGAGCTACGTGCTGTGCGACGAGCACGGGCAGATCCAGGAGGCGCACTCGATCAGCGCTGGCCTCGACTACCCGGGCGTCGGACCCGAGCACTCGTTCCTCAAGGACGCGAAGCGCGCGCGCTATCTCTCAGCCACCGACGACGAGGCGCTCGCGGCCGCCGCCATCGTGGCCCGGACCGAAGGCATCCTCCCCGCGCTCGAGACGTCGCACGCGTTCGCGAAGGTCGGCGCCATCGCCGCGGAGATCTCCGCCGAGCTGGAGCGGCCCGCCTCCATCGTGGTGTGCCTGTCGGGCCGCGGCGACAAGGACCTCGAGACGCTCCTCGCGAGGCTCCTCTAGATGGGCCGCATCGATGACGTCCTCGCCAAGCGCGCGCAGAGCACCGACGCCGCGCATCGCAAGGCGCTGGTCACGTACCTCTGCTGCGGCGACCCCGACGAGGCCGGCTCGATCGACCTCGCCGTCGCGTGTGCCGAGGCCGGCGCGGACATCCTCGAGCTCGGCATGCCCTTCAGCGATCCCACCGCGGACGGTCCGGCCATCGCGCGCGCCAGCCAGCGGGCGCTGAAGAACGGCGGTGGTCTGGAGGCCACGCTGCGCGTCGCGCGCGCGGTGCGCGCCCGATGCGCGGCGCCCATCGTGCTCTTCGGCTACTACAACCCGCTTTTCGTAGGTGGCGAGGAGCGCGTCGTCGAGCTCGCGGCAGACGCCGGTGTCGATGCGTTCCTCGTGGTCGACCTCCCCATCGACGAGTCGCTCTCGCTGCGCACGCTCGCCGCGAAGCGCGGTCTGGGCGTGATCCCGCTTGTGGCGCCCACGAGCAGGCCGAAACGCATCACCAGGATCGCGGAGGTGGCGAAGCAGTCGCCGGTGCCCTTCGTCTACTACGTGTCGATGATGGGTGTGACCGGTGGTGCAGGCGCCGTCGACGTCCTGGCGGCGGCCGGGAAGCAGGCCGCGCACGTCCGCGAGATCACCGGGCGGCCGACCGTGGTCGGGTTCGGCATCGACTCTGCCATCGCGGCGACGGCGGCCGCCGAAGGCGCCGACGGTGTCGTCGTGGGCTCGGCCATCGTCCGGCGCATCGAGGACGGCACGACACCCGAAGCGCGCATCAGCGCCGTGAAGGCCATCGTGGCCGAGCTCCGCGCGGCGATCTGAGACCGGCATCGCGCTCGTGCTGTTGCGCTCGCCTTCCCGGCCGTCGCTGCTAGGATGCGGCCGATTCGATGCTTCTCCTCTGCGTCTCGGACATCCACGGTAACCTCGACGCGCTGCGCGCTGTGCTCGCCACGGCGGAGAAGCGTGCATTCCACAAGCTTCTGGTCGCCGGCGACATCGTCTTTCCAGGGCCTCAGCCCCTCGAGACGTGGCGCCGCCTCACCGCCGCCGGCGCCGTCATGGTGCAAGGCGTCTCCGACAAGGCGCTCGCCACGCTCGACCCGAACGTGCTTCGGCCGCGCAGCGATCACGAGCGCGCGATGATCGAGCGCATGAAGGCGGTCCGGAGCGAGCTCGGGGACCTCGTCCTCGAGCGCGTGAAGCGCCTGCCGACGCATGTTCGCATTCCGCTCGAGGACGGCGGCGAGCTGCTCCTCGTCCACGGCTCCCCCGCGGACCCCGCGGAGGCCCTCACGTTCGACATGACCGACGAGGAGGTCGACGCGCTCATCGGTGACGACCCCGCCGACGTCATCGTCTGCGGCATGAGCCACACGCCCTTCCATCGGATGATCGGCGACATCCAGATCGTCAACGTCGGAAGCATCGGTGAAGCGCCCGACGGTCTCGCCGCGCCTCCGTCGCAATCCGGTGGTGCCGGCGCGCGTCCGCTCGTTGCCCACGCGACCTGGATCGAGTCCACGCCGCAAGGCATCAACGTCGAGTCCATCTCGGTGCCGCTCGACGCGCCTTCCGAGCGCTTGCTCGCCGCGCCTGCACGCTGAGCGCGCGAACGCGCGAACGCGAACGCGAACGCGAACGCGACCGAGAAGTTGCGCGCGGACGCGCCGGCAAGCCACGATCCGGTTGTGAGTCCGCGTCGGGGTCCGAGTATCAAGAAGGCCCGGATGCCCGACCTCGTCGAGCGGTCGGGCCCGTTCGTGCGCACCACCGAAGGACGCTGGCGCGATCTCTTCAGCGAAGCCGACGCGATGAGCGAGGGCGGCGTGAAGGACGAGCGGGGCGAGCGCGTGTGGTACGGGACGACATCCCTGATCTTGGGACTACCTGTGGAGACGCCTGTGGAGGAACGCGCGTTCCTCCTCGCGCTCGCGCGAAAAGACGTGCACGTGCACGTGCACGCGCTTCGTTGTGCACATCGTGAAGCACAGAGTCGAGCACCAGCCATGCTCGGCCGAACGGTGTGCGAGGTGACATTCTCTGAAGATCCACGCGGGTTGAGGATTGACGTCGACGTGCAGGCGCCTTTGATAGAGAGAAGGAGGGTCAAGCGCACCGGCCCATGACGACTCTGATCGATCCCCCGCACATGCCCAACTCGTCGACGACCCCCCCGCGCACCCCTCCGCCCCCTCGCCGAGCCCGCGCCAAGAAGAAGCGTGGTGGCGAAGTCATCCACGTCGCCTTCGGTCCCGGCGGTGGACGGATCCAGCACGCGGACGCGCCCAAGCCCGGCGAGACCGCACGTCTCGCAGCCTCGGCGACGGCACTTGGCGGCGGCGCGAATGCGAATGCGAACGCGCCCGACAGCCAGCGCACCAGCGAGCCCGTCACGGACGTGTTCTCGCCGCGCGAAGTCGCCAAGCTGCTCGGCCTCACGCCCGCGAAGCTTCGTAGCCTCGAGAAGGCGGAGATCGTCGCGCCGAGCGCGATGCGCAACGGGCGCAAGGCGTACACGTTCCAGGATCTCATCGCGCTCCGCGCCACCCACGATCTGCTCGCGAGCCGCGTCCGCGTTAAGGACGTCGCAACCGCCATCGGGGCGCTCCGTCGCGCGCTCCCGCGCGTCACCCGTCCGCTCCAGGAGCTCCGCATCGTGAGCGACGGTCGTCGCGTCGTCGTGCAGGCCGCAGACGGGACCTTCGAGCCGATCAGCGGCCAGATGGTCATGGACTTCCGCGTCGAGGGGCTTCGCAGCGACGTCGTGCGCCTCCTCCGCCCCGACACCCCCGGTGCACGCGCGCGGTCGGCCTACGACCTCTACATGCGCGCGAGCACGCTCGACGAGGATCCGTCGACCTTCGACGAGGCCGAGGGTCTCTACAAGAAGGCGATCGACCTCGATCCCACGCTCGCCATCGCCTACACGAACCTCGGCAACATCCGCTTTCGCCGCGGCGACGAGCCCGGCGCCGAGGTCCTCTATCGCAAGGCCCTCGAGCTCGACGAGCGCCAGCCGGAGGCGCACTACAACCTCGGCTACGTCATGCTGGAGCGCGGGTTCGCGTCGCGCGCAGTGACGTACTTCGAGGCGGCGATCAAGAGCGATCCGCGCTTCGCGGACGCGCACTTCAACCTCGCGATGGCCTACGAGGCGCTCTCCGACAAGGCCCGCGCCCGCGGGCACTGGAAGCGCTACCTCGAGCTCGAGCCGACCGGCACCTGGGCCGACATCGCTCGCGACCATCTCTAGGCGTCCGCGCGCGAGGTCACATGCGACGGTGCGTGAGGCACGGCAGCGCGGCGCGGACGCGGTCCTGCGCGGCGAAGTCGAGCCGCGCCGTCGCGAAGCCCTCCCCCTCGGCACACTGCGCGAGGACATCGCCCCACGGATCGATGATCAGGCTCTTGCCGTAGGTCTGGCGGCCGCGTGGATGCTTGCCGTGCTGCGCGGGCGCGAGCACGAAGACCTGGTTCTCGATGGCACGGGCGCGCAGGAGCACGTGCCAGTGATCCTTGCCGGTGGTGAGCGTGAACGCGGCCGGCACGGTCACGATGCGGGCGCCGCGGTCGCCGAGCTTTCGATAGAGCTCCGGGAAACGGAGGTCGTAACAGACGGTCATCCCGAGCTGGATGGGCTGGCCCTTCCGGCCCGAGATCTCGGCGACCACCGGCTCGGTCCCCGCCGTGGTCGCGCCGCTCTCGAGGAGCTTCGTCCCATCCGGGAGATCGACGTCGAAGAGATGCACCTTCCGGTACTTCGACACGAGGCGGCCGTCGGGCTCGAAGAGGAGCGACGTGTTGAACGGGCGCGCGGGATCTTCGCTGCGCTCGGGCATACCGCCGGCGACGAGCCACACGCGTGCGTCGCGCGCGGCCAGACGGAGCGCGCTCACGATCGGGCCAGGCGGGTCCGCGTCGACGCGCTCGGCGATCTCGAATTTCTTCGACTCTTCGCCCATGAACGCGAAGTTCTCGGGCAGCGCCACGAGCTCCGCCCCGCTGCGGCCGGCCTCGAGCACGAGCTCGCGGACGCGGGCCAGGTTGGCGGTGACGTCGTCCTGACTGGAGAGCTGGATGACGGCGACTTGCACGAGGGTCATACTAGCGCGGTCCGATGTGGCCCGCTGCCCTCCCCGCTCCGCTCGTCCACGCCGATCCGATGGTGATCGTCGCGACGACAACGACAACGACGGCGACGGCGACGGCGACGGCGACGGCGACGGCGACGCCGAAGCTCTTCGCGCCGAACATCCCGCCTGGTACGTGGCCGGCGATGGCGCTGCCCGTGCCGTTCGTGCTCGCGCTTCCTCGCGGCCGTGACGTGGGCGCCGAAGCTGCTGCCGAGCTCGACGTGGCGCTGCGTGCGTGGACCCGAGCCGCATGCACGTCATGGCGCGCGCGCTTCGACGGGGAGCGGGCTGCCGTATCCGCCGACGACGGCATCAACGCGGTGCTCTTCCACGACGACGCATGGCCCCCAGACCTGATACCGGGCGCGGTGGCGCAGACGGTCATTCATACCGACGCCAGCGGTCGCTATCGCGACGCCGACATCCACCTCAACGGCGTCGACTTCCGCTTCTCGCTCGACGGTGCGCCGGGGACCCTGGATTTACGGAGCATCCTCGTCCACGAGCTCGGGCACGCGCTCGGCCTCGGTCACTCTTCCGACCCGCGCGCGACCATGTTCGCGACCGGCTCGGGGCTGCGCTGGAGATCGCTCGAGAAGGACGACGTCGACGGCGTCTGTTCCCTCTACCCCGTCACCGGAAGCGGGGGAGCCGGCGCCGGCTGCGAGACCACGCCGTGTCCTTCGCCGTTCCTCTGCGTCGCCGGCGCGTGCCAGCGAGCTCACGAGCCTCGTGACGTGTGCTCGCCGTGCCTGCGCGTCACCGACGCCTGCGAGGCGGCGGGCGACGACGCGCGCTGCATCGATGTCGGCGCCGGACCGACCGCGGGTCGCGTCTGCGGTCGCGCATGCATCGGTGACGTCGACTGCGGGTCGGGGTTTCGCTGCCTCGCCACGTCGACGTCGGGCGACCTCCAGTGCGTCTCGGACACCGGCTGCAAGAACGGCGCGAGCACGTGCTCGACGGATGCAGACTGCAAGGATTCGCGATGCCTGGCCGGCGCCTGTCTCGGCCCCGCCAACGTCAGCGACGCTGGGGCGGACGCTGCCTCCGGCGAGGCGGGGTCCGCCGATGCGAGCAGCGATGCGGGCGCGCCGCTCGCGCCGGGCGGAGGCGGATGCTCGTGCGAGGCGGCGACCTCCTCCCGTTCAACCTCGCGCTGGCTCCCGCTCACGTCCCTGGTCGCAGCGCTCGGTACTCTCGGAGCGCTCACAGCCAGATCGAGGTCGAGGCGCCCCTAGCCGCACGGGAAGCGCTGGCGATCGACGCGCGCACGCGCGACACGCTCGGCCCCGTCGCCGACTCGAGCGGCGTTCCCTTGCGGCGCGCGACGTTGCGGACCTTGGCCGCCGCGGGATGCGACACGTTCGACGACACCAGGACCAGCGCATCGGCGGCCTCGGCCCGTGCCTCGAGCGAAGGGCAGTCGACGTAGATCGCCTCGATGTCCACCCCGGCCTGGGCATCGCGATAGAACGCGTCGAGACGCGTGAGCCCGCCCACCACGAGCACGCGGACACGGACCTGGAGGTGGTCGGTCGCTTCGAGATGCCTCACGACGCCACCTTCGCGGTGAAGCTCGCCGGTCGATGCCGGGTGATCTCGCGCGACACCACGCGACCCTCTGCGATCCAGCGAGCGAAGCCGCCTTCGAGGACGTGGACGTCGGTGTGGCCGTAACGCGCGAGCGCCCAGACCGCGGCCGCGGCGGTGTCCGCACGAAACGCGTCCACGAGCACGATGGTGTGGCCGTCACCGACCCCGAGGCCGCTCATCGCCATCGCGATCTCTGGAGCGGACACGACATCGCCGATCTCGTCGAAGAGGACGGCACGCACGTCGAGGGAGACGGCACCCGGAACGTGGCTCTTCATGTACGCGGGCGACGGGCCGC
>JAYTZB010000869.1:0-1502 GCA_043742085.1 Polyangiaceae bacterium | reverse complement strand
CGCGTGAACTTCTACTCGCGCGTGCAGATGTACCTCTTCAAGGCGAAGCAGGCGGCCAGCGCGGAGTACGAGCGCGCCCTCAACGAGAACGGCGTCACCCGCGACCAGGTGAAGGCGTTCCTCGACTCGAGCCCGAAGTTCCGGAGCCCCTTCTACAAGGCGGCGCACGTGTACTGCGGAAACAACGCCGACCTCGTCGCCGCTGTCGCGCCGTACATCACCAAGACGCGCGGCGAGCGCTGGCGCGGTCGCATCTCGGCCTTCGCGAAGGGCAGCAAGGAGGCCGTGCAGAAGACGCCGCACGTCGCCGTCGAGCTGTTCCAGACCGCGGTCAAGGAAGCTCCCGTCGTCGTCTCGCGCGTGAAGGAGGACCTCACGATGTTCCGTGAGCTCCGCGCGGAGAAGAAGCGCGCAGTCGCCGCGAAGGGCGCCGTGCAGACGCTCGACGCAGCCGCCGAGGAGTAGCCTCACGCGCGCGTAGACCGCGCGGAGAGCGCGTGGAGAGCGCGTGGAGAGCGAAGGCGCGTTGCCCCCGGGTGACGCGCCTTTCGCTTTTTGTCGGCCGGGTATTGGGATCGTCCGCCGCGTAGGCGAATAGGGATAGTGGTTTATCGCCCATTCGAGGGCGTAGACGGTTACGCGCGCGACGAATTGTGACTAATTGCCACGAGCCAGCCGCGGGCGGGACATCTAACCCCGTGGTCTGGATATGCATTTCACGTAACGTCCTGGGGATTTCTTCGAACTCGAATCGAGGGCTTACCGATGAAACGTCGATTGTTGATTTCGCTCGCCGTACTTGCGGGCGTGGGCATGACCACGCAGCACGCCGAAGCGCAGGAAGCCGGCTACGCTGCCAGTGTCTTCGAACCTTCGGAGCGCGGAAGCGATTGGTTCACCAACGAGTCGAACGACTACCGCGGCAAGTTCCGTCTCGCGATCGGCGCGGTCGGTGACTACAGCTACCGCGGCGTCATCGGTTCGCTCAATCCCGACGGCACGGTGCGAGCGTCGACGCTCCGCAACCAGATGCAGGTCCACACCGGCTTGAGCCTCGTGCTCGCCGATCGCCTGCGCCTCGGTCTCAGCGTCCCCGTCCAGCTCTACGCAGACGGTCATCCGGCGACGGTCAACGGCGTCACCTATGCGCCGCCGAAGTACGACCAGAGCGTCGGCGACTTCCGCACCTCGCTCGATCTCCGGGTGGCCGGCGAGTACGGCGATCCCATCACGCTCGCCATCGGCGCCACGCTCTGGATCCCCGTGGGCCAGCGCGACCAGTTCAACGGCGACGACGTCGCGCGCTTCGCACCGCACGTGAACATCGCTGGCGACTCCGGCATCTTCGCGTACGCCATTCGCGGCGGCTACGAGCTCCGGCCGCTGCGCGTGAATTACATCGATACGCGCACCGGAAGCAACATCACCTTCGGCGGCGCTGTCGGTCTGCGCTTCGCGGACAAGCACATCTTGATCGGCCCCGAGCTCTACGGCCGCACCGG
>JAYTZB010000868.1:0-2989 GCA_043742085.1 Polyangiaceae bacterium | reverse complement strand
CGAAGGACATGCGCCAGGAGACCCGCCGCTGGAACGTCACCGGCTACTACAGCGAGAACGGCGGCCCTCCGAGGACCTTCGAGGTGAGCGCACTCACGCCCGACGGCAAGGACCGCATCGCGAAGGCTGCGCGCATGCGCGCTTGCCGCAATGCCGGCGCGTCGAGCACGGCAACCCCGCGTGGACCATCACCGGCTACGCTCAGATCGATCGCGAGGCCTCTCACACGTTCGACACGGCGCGTCCCGAGGGCAGCGATCGTCGAGAGATCGAGGCGCTCGTCGATCTTCCGCACGCAGGTGAGCTGTCGCTCTGGTCCCAGGCGACGAGCCTCGGCGGCTGCATGCAGTACGACTCGAAGTCTGGAGCGATCTACAAGTTCCCATCACGGAGTGAGCATCCGCCGCTAAGCTTCGGTCGTGCACCGCCCGCGCCGGCTCCTCTTTGCATGTGCGGTCGCAGTGATGACCGCGCCGTTCGGTTGCAGCTTGCTCGTCGATACGTCCGGGCTCACGTCCGCGACCACCGAGGACGGGGCGGCAGATCGCGCCTCGGCGACCGACGGCGGCGCCGATGTGTCGTCGCTCGACGCGGCGACCGACGCGCTCGCGGCTGACGGCGGAATCGTCTGCGACGCCACGTTCTGCGACGACTTCGACGATGGACCCGTCGGCGCGAAGTGGTCGCGCGCGATAGTGAACAAGGGCTCGATCGACCTGGCGACGAAGTACACGTCCGCGCCGAGCGCCCTGCGCGCACGTTTCTTCGGCAGCGACTCCACGGACGATCGGTATGCGATGCTCGAGCGTGACCTCGGCACCGGCACGCGCGTCCGCTGTGATTTCTCGATGTCCGTGACGGCGCGGGCCGACAGGGACGTGAACGACCCGTTCCGGATCCGGACCACGGCGCCCGGCGTCAGCGACTACCTCCTCTATCTCGTCCTTCCCGCCGCCGGCGGAATCGCCCTCGCCGACGACATCCAGTACTCCGACGGCGGCTGCGCCTGCCCGCAGAGGCTCACGTCGTTCGACTCGTTTCCAATCGGGGCGTGGAGGCGCATCACCATCGAGACCGACTTCACGACCGCGACGCTCTCCGTCGACGGTGCCGTGGTGGTGACGAACACGTTCGGGCCGATCGTGCCCAACGGACCCATCGTCGTCGGCCTCGGCGGTCGTGCGTTCTCGTCGATCACCAGCGAAACGCTGTTCGACGATTTCTCGTGCACGATAACGAAGTGACGCCGGCTGCGCTCAGCAGCCGCCACCCCAGCCGAGGAACGAGCGCGTCGCCTGCGACTCGAGGGACTTGCCGTCGCGATCGACGAGGTCGACGCTGCCGCTCGGGTTCCAGCGCACGGCCGGCAACGGCTCGTCGCACGACGTGCGACCGCCATGGAGCTGCCTCTTCATCGTGAGCGCCAAGGGCTCCGAGACGTACACGTCGTAGCCGCAGCCGAAGCCCTCGCGGTAGACGTGCGCGCTCTCGCCCTTCGGGCCGAAGGTCGAGCTCTTCCACGTCGGCTCGAAGAGATGGAGGTCCCGTCATGACTAACGCTGACGGTGACGCGTTCAGGGACGCCCGGCGCGCGGATCTCGGTACGGCCCCGACATCGCAGGCTCCACGACACCGGCCTCGATGACGACGTCGGCGACGGCTTGCCCGGCGCGCTCCGCCATCGCGGCGGCGAGCGCCGCTGCGAGCGCATCCTTCGCGGCGTGGCTCGAGCCTTCGCGCGCAGCGAACCGCACGTGCACATCCGCCGGCAGCACCACGATCACGCGATGAGCCTGCACAGGGCCGTGCGAGCCTTCCCACGCCAGGACGTCGTGCTCCACGAGGATCGACCCTTCCTCCAGTGCCACGCGTGCGAGGACGTCACCGAGCGGACCGAGCGCTTCGAGCGCGCGGATGCGCAATGCCTCGTCCGGAGCGCGCGCGCGGGCGCTGCTGTCCGTCACGCGCGCTCGCTCAGCCGCGCTTGGCGGGACGCGCAGGCGGGCCCGCCATCGACGACGGCTCGTCGTCCCTGCCGCGCATGCCGATCGCCTCCTGCACGCCGTCCCCCGCCGCCGCCGGCTTGTCGTCGGCGACGCGCACGTTCGATCCGAGCGCCATCGCCACCGCCGCGCTCTGGGATTCGCCGAAGGGCTTGGCCAGGTCGAAGATCACCTTGGTGGTCGCGCCGGAGAGGTTCTGCAGCGCCTCCAGGCGGCGCAGCTCCATGCCGCCGGGCGACGAGTGGAGGATGCGCGCGGCCTCGGCGAAGTTCTTCGCGCTCTCGAGATCGGCCTGGCTCTTGATGATGACGTACTGGCGATCGCGCTCGGCGATGGCCTTCCTCGCGATCACCTCCTGCATCTGCTGCGGGAGCTGGATGTCCTGGAGCGCGATCAGCTCGACGTGGAGGCCCCACTGGGCGACGAACTGCTCGACCGCGGCGCGCACCTTCGCCGCCACCTCCTCGCGATGCGAGAGGAGATCGTCGAGCTTGGTCTCGCCGACCACGTCGCGGAGGACCACCTTCGCGCGATCCCGCACGGCGTTCTCGTAGTCCTGGACGTTCAGCGTCGCGCGCTCGACGTCGACCACCTTGAAGTAGATGACGGCGTCGATCCACGCGGTGACGTTGTCGGCGGTGATCACGGCCTGTTGCGGCAAATCACGGTTCCGGACCCGTGTGTCTATCTTCACGAGCCGTTGGACGCCGGGGATGACGAGGCTGAGACCCGGCGTCGCGAGCCCCGTGAATTTGCCGAGCGTGAACTTCAGCCCGGTCTCCCACTGGTTCACCTGACGCACGGAACGCATCGCGGTGATGACCGCGAAGAGCAGCACGAAAACCAAGACGGCGAGAGAAGCAGGGTCCATGCGCGTACTGTACGCCTCCGCCCGGTGCATCGAGAGGCTGAGCTCGACCGGGGCCGAAAAGGCCGCGGCCCACCGCCCGGTTCCCGCCAACGGCCCTTGTGCTAGAACGGCGCGC
>JAYTZB010000867.1:0-1609 GCA_043742085.1 Polyangiaceae bacterium | reverse complement strand
CCCGTTCGTGGAGGCGAACACCTGGCTCCCCAAGACGTGGCTCGTCGCTGACGCGCGCGGAGTGCAGCTCAAACAGGAGATCGCGCTCAACCTCAACGCTGGCATGGTGGTGCTGTTCGTGGTGGTGATTTCATACCTCGTCGCGCGCCTTCGCGTGATGACGTCGATCGCGATCGGCGTCACTATCGCGACGCTGGGGACGGTGGTCTACGGCACGTCATCGAGCGTCTACGTCCTCTTCTTCGGGATCGTCCTCTTCTCGCTCGGCGAGATGCTCACCGGCCCGAAGAAGACCGAGTACTTCTCCCTCATCGCGCCCAAGGGGAAGAAGGCGCTGTACCTCGGGTACGTGAACATCCCGGTCGCGCTCGGGCAGGCGCTCGGTGCGAAGCTCGCGGGCTGGCAGTACGGACGCAACGGCGAGAAGGCGGTGCTCTCCCTCAAGTACCTCGCCGAGAAGACCGATCACCACGCGGCGGGCGTTTGGGACGGCAACGTCGATCACCTCGCGGAGTTCGTCGGCGTGAAGCGGCCCGCGGCCTTCGAGACGTTGACCACCGTGCTCGGTCAGGACGCCAACGCGGTGAACGCGCTCCTGTGGTCGACGTACAAACCGTACCAGGTCTGGTACTGGTTCTCGGCGGTCGGCTTCGCGTCGCTCGCGGGGATCCTGGTCTTCGCGCGCGTCAGCAAGCGGTGGAAGGACCTCGACGTCTGAGGTGGGGGAGCCATGCACCACCAGAGGTGCGGCTCGGGAACCTTGGAGGGTGTCGTGGGGCTGGATAAGGCCACGGAATCATTTGTGACACACCTGCGCGTACCCCGGCACGCTTGGTGCTCCAGCTGAGCCTTGAAATGCGCCTCTCGCTGCCCGCTCTCCTTCTCTTCTCCGGCGCGCTCGCAGCGGTCCTCGTCACAGGCTGCGCGGCCGATACGGGAGCCGCGGCGGACGACGAGACCGCGCTCGGCGACGACGAGCTGAACGCCGTCAACAACAAGATGGGACTGCGGCTCACGTACGACGATCCGTCGGGTCACGTTCGCGCCACCATGAAGGCGAAGCTCCACGCCGGTGAGAAGCTGGTGATGCGCGTGCGTCGCGGCCGGCTGGCGATCGGCGCGCAGACCGCCCTCGACTGCTCGCAGCTCGCCGAGGCGAGCCTGCTTCCCGTTTCTGCGACGCCCGCGACGACCAGCACGACCACCGCGGCGAAGACCGCGAAGGCAATCTACGTGGGCCCGGAGCTCGATCGATCGATGCTCGCTTGCGTCTACACGCAGCAGTGGGTCGAAGAGAACATTCCGCACGACGTCGTCGAGGAGCTCTCGGTCGACGGCGCGGACTCCATCGTCGATGCGTGCATCGTGCGACAGGAGGCCGTTCGCGCGCGGCTCCAGACGAGCCTCCAGTACGCGTGGGACGCGAGCGACCCGCACATCGACCCGGCGCTCGTGCACAGCCGCTGAGCCGCGAGTCACGGCGAAGGTCTCGTTGTTTCCCGTAACGCCTTCCCGTGGCGCTTGGCCCGCGTCGCCCCCGCCCGTATCCTCGACGGGCTGGCGGCGTGGGGGGCCGAACGCCAATGAACGAGGTCACGAGGATCCGAGA
>JAYTZB010000866.1:0-4253 GCA_043742085.1 Polyangiaceae bacterium | reverse complement strand
CTCGTCACCGGTGAGCGCGGCACGGGCAAGGAGCTGGTCGCGCGCGCCATCCATCTGCTGTCCCCACGCGCGAAGGGCCCGCTCGAGAAGCTGAACTGCGCGGCGCTCCCCAGCGAGCTCATCGAGAGCGAGCTGTTCGGTCACGAGGTCGGCGCGTTCACCGGCGCCACCAAGCAGCGCCGCGGCAAGTTCGAGCGCGCGAGCGGCGGCACGCTGTTCCTCGACGAGGTCGGCGACATGCCGCTGCCGATGCAGGCGAAGCTGCTACGCGTCCTCCAGGAGCGCGAGATCGAGCGCGTCGGCGGCAACGAGACCATCAAGGTCGACACGCGCGTCGTCGCCGCCACCAATCGCGATCTCGTGAAGGCCTCGGAGAGCGAGGCCTTCCGCCCCGACCTCTACGATCGCCTCAACGTCGTGCCGCTGCACATCCCGCCGCTTCGCGCGCGCCGCGAGGACATCCCGCTGCTCTCGCGGCACTTCCTCGCGCTCGCCGCCAAGGCCAACGATCGTCCCGGCATCCGCATGGAGGACGACGCCATCCAGGTACTTGCAGCATACAGCTTTCCCGGGAACGTCCGCGAGCTACGGAACCTCACCGAGCGGCTCGTGATCCTCACGCCCGACGACCTCATCCGCGCCGCCGACGTCCGCGCGGTCCTGCCGGGCGGCTCGGCACCGAAGGCGCAAGGCCTCTACCGCGCCGGCGTCCCGTTCCGCGTCCTCGTCGAGGAGGCGGAGCGTCAAATCATCCAGGACGCGCTCACCCATCACGGCGGTCAGATGGCCGCGACGGCGCGCGCGCTCGATCTCGAACGGAGCCACCTCTACAAGAAAGCGCGAGCGCTGGGCCTCCGTAACGCGGAGAAGGGCGAAGAGGACGAGTAGCCGCGGCGCGGCGTTTGCACCAACCGCCCTCGATGATTCGCGTCGGGCTGTGCGGGTTCACGATGTCGATCCCCGAGTACTTCGAGACGTTCCGCGTCCTCGAGGTGCAGCAGACCTTCTACGAGCCGCCGCAGCACGCGACGATGATGCGCTGGCGCGAGCAGGCCGGGCCCGGCTTCGAGTTCACGATGAAGGCGTGGCAGTTGATCACGCACCGGACCACGAGCAGCACGTACAAGCGGCTGCGTACGCCGCTGTCGAAGGAAGAGCTTGCCGGTGCGGGCTCCTTTCGCCCCACGGCCGCCGTGAAGCGTGGCTGGGAGGCGTCGCTCGCGTGCGCGCGGATCCTGCGTGCCACGTCGATCCTCTTCCAGTGCCCGGCGAGCTTCCGCCCCGAGGCGGAGAACCTCGCATCGATGCGCACGTTCTTCGGCGGCATCGAGCGACCGCCCGGCGTTCGTCTCCTCTGGGAGCCGCGCGGGCCGTCGTGGCCGGAGGAGACGGTACGTGTACTCTGCAATGAGCTCGATCTCGTGCACGTCGTCGATCCCTTCGTGAACCGCACCACGACACCGGAGCTCACCTACTGGCGACTCCACGGGCTCAACGGAGACAGCCGCCGCCCGTACACGGACGAGGAGCTCACGAAGCTCGTCTCCATGATCGATCCGTCGGCGCGCACCGCCTACGCAATGTTCAACGAGCTGCCGCGCATCAGCGACTCGCGCCGCTTCCTTGCGCTCCTGCACCAGAGCGCTGGAAAGCGCGCCGTCAGCGGATCTGCTGGTCGAGGCCGGGGTCGAGCTCACCCGCACGGCGCTTGAGGGCCTTCGACCGCTCGGCGGCGTCGGGCGCGCCCATGCGCTCGATGTGCTCGGCGAGCGCCTCGCACGCGGAGGCCACGCCGTGCTTGCAGCCCTTATCGAGGAAGTGCTCGCCGCGCGCGACGTCGTGCGGCCACGTTCGCGCGCCGTCGGGCGTGGAGACGCTGCCGTAGAGGTACGCATTCGCGTAGGCGACGAGATCGTTCGCGTCCTTGTCGGCCGGCGTCCACCACGGGCGTATGGCGACGAGGAAGATCCCGCCGAACGCCGCGGCGAAGGCGAGGTACAGGTTCCGTCGGGCGGCGGGCGGCGAGGTGAGCACCCACGTGAAGAGGAAGCCCGTGACGAGCCCGCCGAGGTGTGCGGAGTTGTCCATGTGCAGCGCGGTCAAGCCGATCGCCGTCCAGATCGCGATCTGCACGAGCACGGAGCGAACGGCGCGGTCGGCGAAGAACGCCTTCACGCTGGGGAGCTGGCGGCCACGCAGCGCAAACGTGGCGCCGATGATCCCGAACATCGCGCCCGACGCACCCGCCGACACCTTCGGTCCGAAGATCATGCTGCCCAGGATGCTGACGCAGCTCGCGCCGATGCCGCTCAGCAAGTAGAGGACGAGGAAGCGTCGCTTGCCGAGCACGCGCTCGATCGAGGTGCACCAGCCGATCGACGCGTAGGTGTTCCACAAGAGGTGGATCCAGCCGACGTGCATGAACATGCTCGTCACGAGCCGCCAGTACTCGCCGGTCCACACGTGCAGCGGCTCGTCGGCGCCGAACTGCAGGAGCGTGCCGAGGCTCGTCGTGTCGCGGCCGTCTCTCGACGCCCAGATCATGACCGCGACGTTGATCGCGGCGAGACCGAACGTGATGGGGGCGGCGCGAGCCTTCTGGAAGATGGTGAGCTCCTCCTCGCCGACGCGCGCCTTCGTGGGCTCCTCGTCGGCGACGCGGACCTTCGGCGGCTCGGGCTCGGGCTCGGAGGACATCGCCCGAACGAATGTACCAACGAACGCGCAGCACCGTTGCGCACAACTTCGCTCAACCAACGCCGCCGTCGCACCTCCACGGTATTTCTACAGAGCCCGGGGTTTTTGCCCTCGCGCGCGCTCGCGATCCATTCGCGCTTCGTCGCGACGGAGGACGGGGTGCCACACGCTCGCACCGTTCGGATCGTGGGTCTTTCGTGAGACGGCAGCGTTGGAACGGCGGCTGCTAGGGTCTTCGCTTCATGATGCCGAAGCGTGGAGAACGTCGCGCAATTCGCGCAATCACCGGAACGACCGCCGCGGTCGTCGCGCTGTTCGTTGCCGCATGCAGCAGCGACGGCGCGCGCGCGAACGACGGCGCAGGTTCCGCGAACGTCGCCCTCGTGACCAGCACGGGCGCGCTCTCGCTCACGTTCGGCCGCGCGGCCGAGGCGACCGGCGTTCCGCGCGATCTCCTCGTCGCGATCGCGCGCGTCGAGGACGGCCTCGGGCTCCCCGCGCAGCGCCTCGCGCTCGAGGAGGACAGCGCGGTCCCCGCCGCCGGGCCGCTCATGCTCCGTCATGGCAAGCTCGACACCCTCGCGCGCGGTGCGGCGCTCGCCAACACCACCGAGCTCGCCCTCCGTCAGGACACCGACCTCGCGCTCGTGGCCGGCGCTCGCGTCCTCGCCGAGCTCGGCACGAAGACCGGCGCGCGGGCCGACGACCTCGCCTCGTGGAAGACCGCCATCGAGGACATGAGCGGCTACGCCGACGACGCGCATCGCGAGGAGTACGCGCATCGCGTCTTCGCGACGCTGGCTCGAGGCGGCGACCTCGACGGGCGCGACGGCGAGAAGCTCACGCTCGCACGCCACGATCTCCCGCCGACGCTCACGCTCGACATCTCGTCGTCGCTCCACACGCTCACGACCTCGCAATATCCCGGCGCGCAGTGGATCCCCACGAGCTGCTCGGGCAAGTGCGATGCGGGCCGCGGCGGCGCGAAGGTCGAATACATCGTCATTCACGACACCGAAGGCGGCTGGGACGCGAGCGTCTCCACGCTCCAGAACGATCCCGGCAAGAGCGTCCAGTACATCGTCGGCACCGACGGCAAGGTCGCGCAGTTCCTGACCGAGGACACCACCGCCTGGCACGCCGGCAACTACTTCTTCAACCAGCACAGCGTCGGCATCGAGCACGTCGGGTACTCGAGCAAGCCGTACACGGAGGCGGAGTACGCCGCGAGCGCGAAGCTCGTCGACTACCTCGCGAAGAAGTACAGCGTCGCCACCGACCGCGCGCACATCATCGGTCACGAGCAGATCCCGAACGGCACGAAGATCTCGGAGTCGGCGGCGCCTTGCGGCAACGCGCCGACGTCCTGCGAAGCGAGCCTGGACTACGGCGGCGCAGGTCACCACACCGATCCCGGCGTCTGGGAATGGGCGACCTACATGCCGAGGATCGGCGCTGCCGCGAAGTGCAACGACGTCACGAACCTCTGGAACTGCTCGTACGACGGCAAGAAGGCGTTCCGTTGCGCCGCCGGCAAGGTCGCGGTCGACACCTGC
>JAYTZB010000865.1:0-4927 GCA_043742085.1 Polyangiaceae bacterium | reverse complement strand
GTGCCGGTCGGCGTCCTCAGCACGCGCGACGCCGTGCGCGCCATGCTCGCTCATCGCCTCGACATTCCGCTCGCACGGGTCATGTCCAGCCCTGTCGAGACCATCGACGAGGGCGACACCATCCGGCTCGCGATCCAGCGCCTCGCCGACGCGAACGTGCACGGCCTCGTGGTCGTCGACGGAACCTGGCCGATCGGCGTCTTCACGCATACCGAGGCGATGCATGCGCACGCACTTCCTCCCGTGTTCATGGACACCCCGGTCGAAGGTGTCATGAGCTACGAGACCATCTGCCTCGACGTCGACACGCCGCTCTACCGCGCCGCCGGGTACGTCGTGCAGATGCGCGTCCGGCGCATTCTTGTCGTCCACGACCATGAGCTGCGCGGCATCGTGAGCGGTTTCGACCTGGTCCGCGCGATGGTCATGTGAGGGCCTGACTGGTCCGGGAGATGCAGCGAGCCGCAGCATGAAGACCCCGACCTCCTCCGCCTCGGTGCTCGCTGCCATTCCGATCGTCCTCACGGTGACCATCGTCGGTCTCGCCGGTCTTCTCGGCGCTCTCTATTCCTGGCCGGTCGTCGCGCTCTGCCTCGGGACCTGTCCGATCGCGCTGATGATCCTCTGGAGGACCCGCGATGTCGTCGCGCCGCACGAACGGATCGAAGCGGTCGATCTCGCGCGCGCTGCGCGGACCGCGTCGATGCCCGCTCCTGCGCCCACGCCCGTACTGGCTCGCGCCGCCTGACGCTGGCATCGGACGTGCGTCTCACTGACTCATGTCCAAGGAGCTCCACTGCTACGAGTACGTGAATCGACCCTTCGAGCAGGTCCGGAAGACGCTCACCTCCGACGCAGTCGGTCTCTTCGAGCGTGCGACGCAGACGGCGGCCGGCCGGGCGCGAGCGCTGGTGAGCAACCTGAAGGTGTCGATCGCGGGCCTCGAGATCGGCAAGAACGTGGTCATCCGGGTCGCGTCGGTCGAGCAAGATGCGACCGCGCCGGGCGAGCTCACGTCGGGCGCGATTCGCCTCGACCTCGAGTGGCAGGCCGAGACGACGAGCGCACTCTTCCCGGCCATGCGCGCATCGCTGCTCGCCTATCCGCTCTCCGCGACGGAGACCCAGCTCGATCTGCGCGGCACCTACGAGGCGCCGGGCGGCCTGCTCGGCAGCGCCGCCGACAGGCTGGTCGGTCATCGCATCGCCGAGGCGTCGGCCCATCGCTTTCTCGACGAGGTCGCGAGCCGGTTGAGTCAGGAGCTCGTACCGGGCGTACGATGAGGGCATGCGCGGAAACGAGAGCGTCCTCGTTCGATGGCTCTTTGCGCTGACCATCGTCGGGTCGCTCGCCGCGGGATGCGCCGGGGCGCCCGAGGCCGCCGAGGAGCTCGGACGCGCCGCTTCGCCCATCGTGGACGGTACGGCATCGGACGATTCGCAGAACGCCGTCGTGCGGCTCCTCATCCTCGATCCGTCGAACAGCAAGTCCGCCGAGGTGTGCACGGGCACCTTGCTCGCGCCCGACATCGTGCTCACCGCGCGTCACTGCGTCTCGCGCACCCAGGAGTCCGTGACGTGCCTCGAGGTCGACGGGAAGCTCGTCGGCGGTGCCATCTTCGAGGACCATCAGGCGTCGAACCTCATCGTCCTCCTCGGAACGAAGCCGGATCCCAACGCGACCGACGCGAAGGGCGCGAGGATCTTCCACGACACGGCGACGAACCTCTGCGGCCATGATCTGGCGCTCGTGGTGCTCGATCGCAGGCTCGCGGCGGCCGTTGCTCCGATCGCGCCCATTCGCCTCGATACTCCGCCGGCGAGGAACGCGCGATTCACCGCCGTCGGGTGGGGCACCAACGGCGCCGCCTTCCCGACCGTGCGACAGCAGCGCGCGGACGTGACCGTCGAAGAGCTCGGCCCCATCGTCGTCGACCTCGTCACCGGACACCGCGTGGCGATCGGATCGAGCGAGCTCCTGGCCGGCGAAGCGGGCTGCGCCGGCGACAGCGGCAGTCCGGCGCTCGATCCGACCACGGGCGCGGTCATCGGCGTCGCTGCGCGCAGCGGAGTCGGAGCGAGCGACCCCGCCTCGCCGTGCCGCAACAGCAAGAACGTCTACACCGTGCCGTCCGGGTTCCAGGACGTCATCCGCGCCGCCTTCGACGCCGCCGGCGAGCAGCCGTGGGTCGAGGGCAATGCGGAGCCACCGCGGGCAGCGCCGACCTCTCCTGCGCCGACGTCGACCTCGAAGGGTTGCAGCGTCGGGGCCGTCGAACATCGCGGAGCTCTCCCCCCGTGGACGCTCGCCGTGCTCGCCGGCGTTCTCGCCTGCGCGCTGCTCCGCCGAGCCTGGCGCGGGGCTTGCTCGCGGGACCTGCCATGCACGCCGTCGACCTCCGTCACTACGCCGAGCCCGCCATCCTCCGCGACGGTGGCTCGATCCTCGTTCGTGCGGTAACGCCGGAGGACAAGCCCCTCCTGCTCGAGCTCTTTCGCAGGTTGAGCCCGGCCTCCGTGCGGCATCGGGTGTTCGGCGTGAAGACGCAGCTCAGCGAGAACGAGCTGACGTACCTCACCGAGCTGGACTTCGTGAAGCACGTCGGGCTCGCAGCGATGCTGCGGGAGCACGGCGAGGAGCGCATGATCGGCGTCGGTCGCTATCACCGCATCCACGCGGCTGCTGCGGACGCCGGAGCCGCCGCCGAGGTGGCCTTCGCGGTCGTCGACGAGCACCAAGGCCGCGGCATCGGCACCGTCTTGCTGGAGCACCTGGCGCGCGCGGCTCGCGAGCAAGGCATCGAGCAGCTCCACGCCGAGGTCATGGGTGACAACGCGCAGATGATGCGCGTCTTCGCGGAGAGCGGGTTCGCGGTCCACTCATCGATGGAGTCCGCGGTCTATCACGTCGCGTTTCCGACGAGCGCGACGGAGGCGTTCGTTCGGGCGAGCGAGGCTCGTGAGCGTCATGCGGCCGCCGAGAGCGTGCGGACGTTCTTCGAGCCCGCCTCGGTGGCGGTCATCGGCGCGTCGAGGCGTGAGGGAACCATCGGCAATGCGATCGTCGCGAACCTGAAGCGCACCGGCTTCGGCGGGCCCATCTTCCCGGTCAATCCCGCCGCCGCGGAGGTCGAGGGCCTCCCCTGCTTCGCCAGCATCGCCGCGACGAAGGCGAAGATCGATCTCGCGGTCATCGCAGTGCCGGCCGCAGCCGTCGAAGAGGTCGTGCTGGAGTGCGCTCACGCGGGAGTGCGGAGCGTGATCGTCATCTCGTCGGGCTTCGCGGAGGCGTCCCCCGCGGGCCGTGAAGCTCAGAACCGGCTGCGGCGCGTGGTGCGGACCTCCGGGATGAGGATGGTCGGTCCGAACTGCATGGGCCTGCTCAACGCCGCTCCTGCGGTCCGCCTGAACGCCACGTTCGCGCCGACGTGGCCGCCCTCGGGAAACGTATCGATGCTCTCCCAGAGCGGCGCGCTAGGGATCGCCATGCTCGACCACGCGGCGCATCGCGACATCGGCATCGCCAAGTTCATCTCGGTCGGCAACAAGGCGGACGTCTCCGGCAACGATCTCCTGTCGTACTGGGCCGACGATCCCGAGACGGACGTCATCGCGCTCTACCTCGAGAGCTTCGGAAATCCGCGCAAGTTCGCGCGCATCGCACCCGAGGTCGCACGCAAGAAGCCCATCGTGGCCGTGAAATCCGGTCGATCGGCGGCGGGCACCCGGGCCGCGGCGAGCCACTCGGCGTCGCTCGCGAGCCTCGACGTCGGCGTGGACGCGCTCTTCGCGCAGGCGGGCGTCATCCGGACGAATACGCTCGAGGAGCTCTTCGACGTCGTCGCGCTTCTCTCGGCCCAGCCGCTGCCGCGAGGTCCTCGCGTCGGCGTGGTGACCAATGCCGGCGGTCCCGGGATCTTGCTCGCGGACGCGTGCGAAGCGCACGGGCTCTCGCTCCCCGAGCTCGCCCCCGAGACCGTCGAACGCCTCCGGCGCTTTCTTCCGGCGCAAGCGGGCTACGGCAATCCCATCGACATGATCGCGTCGGCGACCCCCGAACAATTTGCGCTCGCGATCGAGGCCGTAGGGAGCGACGCGAACGTCGATGCGCTGGTCGTCATCTACATTCCACCCATGGTCACTCGACCCGAGGAGATCGCGGCGGCGATCGCACGCGGCGCGGCGACCGTCCCGTCGCACAAGCCGATCGCGACCGTCTTCATGTCATCGAAGGGGACCCCGGCGGCCCTCTCGGGCGGGGCGCGCGGCAAGATCCCCTCCTACACCTTCCCGGAGAACGCGGCGCTCGCGCTCGCGGCCGCTACCCGTTACGCGAGCTGGCGACGGCGCCCGCCGGGCAACGTCGTCACGCTCGACCGCGAGGCGGTGGTCGGCATCCGCACCATCGTCGACCGCCTGAGCGCGGAGGAGAGGTCGCCGTCCTGGGTTCCGGCGGAGGACGTCGGCCGGATCCTCGCGCTCGCCGGCGTCCGGATGGCCGAGCAGAGAACCACGACTCTCGTACCGGACGAGGCAGCGCGCGTCGCCACTGCGATCGGCTATCCCGTCGTCGCCAAGGCGGTCGCACGGGGCCTCGTTCACAAGAGCGACATCGGTGGCGTCATCCTCGACCTCGGGTCGGCGGACGACGTGCGAGCCGCGGTTCGCACGCTCGGCGAGCGGGCCGCAGCCGCGGGTCACGAGCTCGAAGGAGTGCTCTTGCAGCGGCAGATCGAGGGCGGTATCGAGGCGATCGTGGGCGTCACCACCGATCCCTCGATGGGCCCGATCCTCGTCGCCGGCTTCGGAGGCATTCAGGTGGAGCTGCTGCGCGACGTCGCGTTCCGGCTCACGCCCGTGTCCGACAGCGACGCCGCCGAGATGGTCGAAGGCCTGCGCGCGGCGAAGCTGCTCGACGGATTTCGCGG
>JAYTZB010000864.1:0-1773 GCA_043742085.1 Polyangiaceae bacterium | reverse complement strand
GAGAGGCTGACCACGCCGACGATCTCGCGGGTGCCCTTCGCGAACACCGGTCCGCCGGAGTCACCGGGGCATACGGACGCATCGAGGAACATGGTCTCGCCGGTCAGCGCGCGGATGGCGCCGCCG
The DNA here is from genome assembly GCA_043742085.1 of Polyangiaceae bacterium. Taxonomy (GTDB): domain Bacteria; phylum Myxococcota_A; class Polyangia; order Polyangiales; family Polyangiaceae; genus Labilithrix. The sequence continues at coordinate 1,647 of JAYTZB010000864.1, read as the reverse complement.
GTGCGCTCCTTGCGGCGGATCCCGTCGGGCGAGAGCGCGCAGCGGCCGAAGCCGACGGGGTTCACCTCCTCGCCGATCTTGGGCGCCGCCTCGAGCCGCGGCGTCATGGTCGAGAGGCCCACGAGCTTGCGCGAGAGGACGATCACGGCGAGGTCGCCGGCGCCGCCGCCTTCGCCGCACGGCGGCGCGACGATGGCCCGCGTCGAGACCTCGCCCCACGCAAAGTAGTCGCCGCCGAGCTCGATCTTCACCGACGCAGGATCGAGCAGCTTCTTCGAGTACTCACCGTGCGCGCCGCGCTCGACGAGACAATGGTGCGCGGTGAGGATCAGATCGTCCTCGATCACGGTGCCCGTGCACGTCATCGAGGGACCGACGACGCGCACGATGGCGTCCTCGGGGACGGCAAGGGCGAAGGGCTGCGTGAGAAGGCGCTGCTCGGCGGCGAGCTCGTCGGCCGACGGTCGGATGGCCACCTTGACGTGCGCCTGGCGCGACGCGAAGCCCATGCCGCAGCCGGTCGCGCATGCCATCACGGCGAGGGTGCCGGAAGCTGCGAGCGCGACGAGTGCGCCCCTGGCGAGACAGAGCTTCAACGGGACCTCCTCGATGTTCATACGGGGGGCCGCAGCGCGGGGCCACCAAGAGCGACTCGAGAGACGCAATCGAAATTGCGTGTAGTATACACGGTATCCATTCCCGCCCGCGCGTGTCAGCGGGAGGAGAAGCTGACCTGGCGAGTCGCGTTGTGGTACGCGAGGCTCGAGGCCTCGGGATGCGCGTTCGCATCCTCGACACCGAGCGTGACGAGCTGCTCGAGGATCTCCGCCCGGCGCGTGGCCGAAGCGATGAGGTACGTCGAACAGACGGTGACCTCGCTGCGAGGGCGCGGCTCCGAAGCTTCCGCGGCATTCGCGGCGGTCTCGGCGGCTTCGCAGCGAGCGAGCACGCGGCGCTCGGCGGCGAGGGCGTCGGCGGAGCGGCCCTGATCGAGGAGTGCACGTGCGTAGAGGTGGTCGACCGTCGGCTCGGCCCGGACGGCGGCGGGCGCGTGCTCGATCGACGCGAGCGCCATGCCGGGGGCGCGCGCATCGAGGTACGCCTGGGCGAGCTCGCGAACGCGGGCCACGTCAGCGGGGCTGGCGGCGACTTGCTCCTCGAGCAAGGCGACGCGATCGCTCTGGGAGTCGCCGACGACGCGCTTCTCGCGCTGCGTCGATCCGGCGAACCAGATCGCGCCGATCGCCACGAGAACCGCAATATTCCAGCCCTTTAGCCCCATCCTGGTCGCATGCCTCCGTGTCGGGTCGCGTGTCGTGCGCGTGTCAGCTCGAGATGGACGTGCGGCGAGGACAAACGTTTCCTCTGCCAGACTAGCGGCCAGACAAAGCGAAGCCAGGAAAGTTCCCGCTTTCCTCGGCTTTCGGTGCCCTTGACCGCGCCCGACGTCATCCGTTCGGGTGACGACGCGACCGCGGACTCCTTACACGTGCACGACAGACAGGCGTGACAGACAGCTTCCGGGGCAAACCCTCGGCATGGAACCGTTCGTGGCTGAAACCCAGCCGCTCGGCCGTCCTTGGCAGCGATTTACGAATTCTGCAGCTCGTTCATGATCCAGTCGGCGACCGCCTTCGTGCCGAGCTT
>JAYTZB010000863.1:0-8529 GCA_043742085.1 Polyangiaceae bacterium | reverse complement strand
GCTGCGATCGCGCGCGTGATCGAGAGCGCGCTCACGCACGACGTCGCAGCGCGCATGCCCGATGCGTCGTCGTTCGCGAAGCAGCTCACCGAAGCCGCGCGCCTGCCGCGGACCGCCTCCGATCCCGACCTCGCTGCGGCCGCGCCGCGATCAGAAGCCGGGCCTCGGGCCTTGGTCGGGACCGTGGCCGGCGCCGCCAATCCTCCGACGGGAACCGGCGTCGTCGTCGGTGCGCGCTCCGAGCACGACGCGGCAGCGCCACGAAAGCGCAGCCCGATGACGTGGCTGGCTCTCGCAGCCGTCGGCGCGGTGGCCGCGGTGATCGTGGCGGTCGTCACGCGTGGGCCGTCGCCCGCGGCACCCGCGGGTGGTGGGCTCGTTGCATCGACGGCGGAGGCGTCGGCGACACCGTCCGGCTCACCGTCGATCGCCGGCTCGCCAGAGGCCGCGTCGACCACACGCCTCCAGCCGCTCGGCTCGTCGACCATCGAGGCCGCCGGAGCAGCGCCTGTCGCCAGCGCGTCGGCCGCGCCGAGGGCGACGACCGCCATCACGACGGCACCCGACGCCGGTGGACGCCCGCTTGCCCGGCCCGTCGCAGGCAGCAACGCGACGGCCACGCCCGCAACGACCAAGACCGGCACCACGCAGTACGGAGCGGCCGGCGTGTCAACGGCGTACTGAGATGATGCGCCGACTCTTCACGCGACTGTCCGTCGTGCTGGTGGCGTTCACGCTGCTCGCGAGCACGCCGGCGCTCGCGCAGTCGATCCCCATCGCGCCCACCGGCAAGCCGAGCGCCGCGGACGAGGCCACGGCCAAGAAGAGCTTCGAGAGCGGCCTGCGTCTCTATGGCGAGGGCTCCTACGCCGAGGCGCTGATCGCGTTCGAGCAGTCGTATCGACTCGGCGGGCGTGCCTCGGCGCTCAAGAACATCGCGCAGTGCCACCGCAACCTGAAGCACTTCGTCGAGGCCTACGAGGCTTACGAGCAGATGCTCGCCAAGCACGAGGCGCAGATCACGCCGGCCGACAAGAAGGCGGTGCAGCAAGCGCTCGACGAGCTCGGCGTTCTCACCGCGACCGTCGTCGTCGAGGTGAGTGAAGCCGACGCGGAGATCGAGATCGACGGGCGCAGCGTGGGCCGATCGCCCATGAGCAAACCCAAGCGGCTCGCCGCCACCGGCGGGCACGCGCTGCGCGTCTCGAAGGCTGGCTTCACGCACGTGGAGCAGCCCTTCAGCGTCGAGTCCCAGCAGAACAAGAAGATCGACGTGAAGCTCGAGGTCGAGAGGACCGTGGGCCGCGTCGTCGTGCGCGAGCAGAATGGGCGCGACGTCCACGTCTTCATCGACGGCAAGGACCAGGGCCCCGCGCCGTGGGAAGGCGACCTGCCCGCCGGCGAGCACGTCATCGAGGGCAAGAGCGCTCGCTTCTCCTCCGATGCTCGCAAGGTCGTCGTGGCGCCCAAGGAGCGGCTCGATCTCGCGCTGGATGCCGCCGCGCTCCAGGGTCGTCTGCGCGTCACCACCGTTCCCGCCAGCGCCACCATCGTCGTCGACGGCAACACCGTCGGCACGGGCTCGTGGGAAGGCGAGCTCCCCGAGGGCACTCATCGCATCGAGGTCTCGCTGCCCGGTCAGACGCCACAGATCCGCGAGATCGCGCTCGGGCGCGGGCAGGTGATCGTGCAGGAGATCCCGATCGTGTCGGCGATCGCGATGGGGAAGGTGCCGGTCTACGACGGCATCTACGTTCGGTTCTCGATCTTCGGTCAGATCGGCATCGGCACGCAGCCGGACGATTCGGTCGCCGGCCGCACCACCGAGGACGGCAGCTTCGACGGCGCGGTGGGCGCCTCGTTGCGCGCCGGCAGGCAGTGGGACTGGTACGGGCTCGAAGCCGTCGGTCTCTTCATGATGGAGCACCGAGAGCACAGCTATCGCTTCCCGCAGAGCAGCAACGGCGGCGCCGGCGGAGATCTGTCGTTCCGCGATCAGTCGAACGCGCCCAATGCGTTCTTCGGCGTCGGTCCTCGCGTCACGTCGAAGGACGACACGGTGCGCTTCACGTTCGGCATCGCTCCGGGGCTGGCCGTCCGCACCTTCCAGCCACGGCGAAACATCGAGAACTCACCGAACAGCTCGGGCTCGAATCCCGGGGGAAATCGCTTCGTCCAGACCACCACGCAGAGCTCCAACAGCCCGTCGGGCGATCAGAGCTATTCGTCCGCGGGGTACACCACGTTCGGGTTCGTGATGGACGGCGGCATCCTGCTGGGCAACACGCCGGGCGCGAAGTTCTTCCTCGGCGCGCAAGCATGGGTCGACTTCGCGCCCACGCTCGTGACCGGACCGGACACGCTCGTGCCGATCCCCAACGACGCGTACAAGCTGCGCGGTCGCGGCATCACCGTCGTCGAGGGCGCGCAGTTCTACGTCGGCCCGGTGCTCGGCCTCCAGTTCGGTCACTGAGGGCGCTCACTCGAGCAGCGCGCACTCGGTCAGCGCGACGACGAACGCCGAGAGCAGCTCCGGTGCGATGGTCAGCGGTGGTGAGAGCGTGAGGCAATCTCCGCTGCGCCCGCCCGTCAGCACGATGTACCCGCGCTGGAGGAGCGCACGGGCAATCGCCAGCGCTCGCTTGGCGCTCTCGAAGCGGAGGCCCAGCATGAGGCCGCGTCCGGTGACGGCCCACCGTGAAGGCGACGCGGCTCCCGCGGCACGAAGCTCGTCGCTCCAGATCGCGCCGAGCTCCGCGGCACGTGCTGCGAGCCCGCCTTGCAACGCCTCGAGCGTCGCGAGCGCCGCGGAACATGCGGGTGGCGAGCCGAAGTGCGTGCCCGTGTGGATCGTCGATCCGCCGTGTGTGCCCCAGGCCTCCATCACGCTGGCGCGACCGACGCACGCCGAGATGGGCACGCCTCCGCCGAGCCCTTTTCCCAGGCAGATCACGTCGCCGACGATGCCTGCGCTCGCGGAGGCGAGCATCGCGCCGCTCCTCCCCATGCCGGTCCACACCTCGTCGAGGACGAGCAGCGCACCGCTCTCGTCGGCGAGCGAGCGAAGCGCAGGAAGGAACCCCACCGGCGGCACCACGCATCCGCCTCGACCGAGCATCGGCTCGACGAGGATCGCGCCCACCGCTGCGGTCTTCAGCGCGGCACGTACCGCTGCGACGCTCTCGTCGAGCGCGCTCGCTGCTCCGCGCGCGTCATCCGCCGATGGATAGGGCGCGAACGTGACGTCGATGCCGAGCTGCGCGGCGAACGGCTCGCGGAAGCTCGGCGCGAGACCGCACGCCGCGAGCGGACCGTACGAGAGACCGTGATACGCGCCTTCGAATGCCACCACTCCGGCCCTCTTCGTCGCGAGCGCCGCCGTCTTCAGCGCGCACGTCACGGCGTCGGCGCCGGAGAGGCCGAGCATCACGCGTGCACCAGGCTCGGGAAAGAGCGCCGCGATGGCCTCGCAGAGCTGCACCTTTGCCTCGGACGCGTAGACGTCGCCGAGGGCGAGCGGGAGCTCCTCGAGCGCGCTGCGAGCCGCATCGGTCGCGACGTTCGGACCATGACCGAGCACCAGTGCCCCGAAGCCCGCCGTCAGGTCGACGTAGCGGTTGCCGTCGACGTCGAAGACGTTCGAACCGCTTCCGCGCGCGTAGACGATCGGGGCCTGCTCGGCGCCCGACGTCTGCGAGCGAGCGTCGCGCCGCGCCTCGAACGCGGGCGACTCCACGGCCTCGAGGCGCTTCGCGAGCTCGCGCGAGCGCGGCCCCGGCGGCGCCACCTTCACATCGGGAAGCTCGCCGGACACGCCCATCGACCTGGTCAGCCGTCCGCCGTCAGCCGCGTCAGCCGCGTCAGCCGACGACCTTGTTGCGCCCGCCGCGCTTCGCTTCGTAGAGCTTCGCGTCGGCCGCGCGGATGAGATCGAGGCTGGTCTTGTCGGTGTCGGTCAAGAGCGCGACGCCGATCGACACCGTCACCGGGATGCTGTCGCCCTGGAAGACGAACTTGCTGCTCTCGATCTTCTCGCGAAGGCCTTCGGCGAGGGCGCGCGCGCCTTCGATGCCGGTCTCGGGAAGGATGATGGAGAACTCCTCGCCGCCGTAGCGCGCGAAGACCTCGTCACGACGGATGCGACCCTGGACGATGCGCGCGAGCTCCTTGAGCACGTGGTCGCCGGCGAGGTGGCCGTGGTGGTCGTTGATCTTCTTGAAGTGATCGATGTCGAACATGACGAAGGAGAGCTCGCGCGCGTGACGACGGGCGCGGATGATCTCCTTCTCGAGGGCCTCGAGCAGGTAGCGCTTCACGTGCGCCTGCGTGAGACCATCGATGATGGTCATTCGATAAATTTCTTCGTGGTACTGCGCCTCGACGTCGGCGCCCGAGAGGTACTTGAAGATGGTGGGGCCGACCTTGATGCGGTCGCCGTTCGCGAGGCCGAACTCGCGGCTGATCTGCTCGTCGTTGACGTAGGTGCCGTTGGTCGAGCCGTCGTCGACCGCCCACCACACCGGACCACGCTGCTCGAGATGGGCATGGCGCCGCGACACGCTGTCGCCCTCGAGGACGATGTGATTCTCGGCACCGCGGCCGAGACGGACCGGCGTGTAGTCGAGCACGAAGCGCTTGCCGAGCAGCGTCGGCTCCTTCGTGTAGATCACGACGATGCAGTCGTTGTTACGCGGCTTCTCGTCCTCGCCGGTCTCGCCGGCGGGCTTCTGGACGATCGTCGTTACGCGTGTCTTCTCGTCCAGCTCGCTCACGTGCCCGTCCCGATAAGCGAGGAGAGTAAGGCTTTGCGGATCGAGGGGTCAAGCCACGCATGTCGGCGGGTATCGCACCCGCAGGTCGCCGCTGGCGTCATCGACTGATGCGATTCGCATCGGTCTGGAGGAGCAGCTCGCCGAGCACGCGCCGCAGATCCAGCGGTAGAACCACGGATCCGTCGAGGATCGCGAGAGGAGCGCCGAGCTCGAGCCCCGCGAGGTGCGTCGCGCACTTGGCGGTGGCGAGCCAGAGATCGACACGAGAATCGACGAGCCGCCGCCGGAGAGAGGCGGTCAGCGGCCCGTGATCGCCGGCGTGAACCACCTCTGACGTCAGGATGCCGTCGCGCGCGAGGGCGCGCGCGAGGCGCTCGGGACGCCCGAGCGCCGTGAAGAGCCCGATGCGTGAGCGCGCAGCCGGCGACCGCCAAGACGAGCGCAACGACCCGAGGTCGAGCGAGCGACCATCGACGATCGCGCCGAGCGGAAGCGCATCGACGAAGACCACGTGATCGGCGTGCGCGAGCAGAGCGCGGCGCGGCGCGCGCAGATCGCCGGCGGGCGGCACGTCGCCTGCCCCCCAAGGCGCCTCGGCATCGAGCGCGAGGACGGCGAGCGATGCGCGTGACGGTGCGAGCTGCAACGGCCCGTCGATGACGACGACGTCGACGCACGGCGCGAGCATGCGCGCCACGAAATCGATCGCCGACTGGCGCGTCGGTCCGACCACCACGCGCACGCTGGACGACGACGCGAGCTCGCGCGCGCATGCGAGGGCCTCGTCGCCGACGTCAGTGAGCGCATCGCCCGCGTCGACGACGCGCGGTGCGACGGGCTTCGCACCGTAGGCATGTCCGACGAGCACGACCTTCGCGCCGCCGCTCGCGAGCTCACGGGCGCACGCGACTGCGACGCGCGTCCTTCCCGAGCCGCCGAGCGTCGCTCCGCCGACCGTGACGGTGACGAGGCGCGCTCCGTCCGCATGACGCGCCGGAGCGTGCAGCGGTCGTGCGACGGCACGGCTCGCAAAGGCAGCATGCGCGCCGGCCACCAGGCGCGCGGCCGGTCCTGCGAACGTGCCCGTCTCGAGCCAGCGGGCGACGGTATTGCGGATGGCCGGGGCGAGCACATCGGGACGGTACACAACGCACGTGCGGGGGCGTACAAGGAAAGGCGTGTCGAAGAAGTCTTCCAGCCCGGTCTCGACCGCGGACGCGCTCGATCCCAGGGCGCTCGCCGATCGCCAGCTCGACCTCGACCGCGAGCGCACGAAGCGCTTCCCCGAGCTGTTCGTCCGCAAGCTGCAGCGAATGAGCTCCTCGCCGCTCGCGTACCTTCGCGGAGCGGCGCCGTTGTTCTTCGAGATCCTCGCGGCACGTCCCGAGCTCGCATCCGGGCCGGCCGGAGAGGGATGGATCGTCGGAGACATGCACCTCGAGAACTTCGGTGCGTATCGCCCCGATCCGCTCGGCGCGTCCGAGCCCAGCGACCACGAGCCGACCGCCAAGAAGAGCCGCGTCGTACGCTTCGACCTCAACGACTTCGACGACGCGGTCATCGGTCCGTGGCGCTTCGACGTGCTGCGCCTCGCGACGAGCTTGCTGCTCGGCGGCCGCGAGCTCGGAGCGAACGGTCTCGTCGCGCTGGATCTCTGCGATCGGCTCCTCGACGCATGGGCACGGAGCGCGTTCGACAAGGAGCCCGTGCCCAAGGTGGCCCCGGCTCCGATCGCGGCGCTGGTCGAGCAGGTGCGCGATCGATCGAAGACCGCTCTGCTCGACGCGCGCACCGCGGTGACCGGCGGAAAGCGCCATTTCGTGCGCGGTCCGCGCTACGCCGAGCTGCCCGCCGACGTGGTGAGCGCCGTGCCGGCCGCCTTCGAGGGATACGTCGCCGGGCTCAGCGACGAGGACCGGCCGCACAAGGGCTCGCTCGAGATCATCGACTGCGCGCTGCGCATCGCAGGCACCGGAAGCCTCGGTGGCCTTCGCATCGGCGTGCTCGTGAAGGGCAAAGGCGGCTCCGACGGCGCATGGATCTTCGACATGAAGGAGCAGGGCGAGCCGTCCGCGGCGGCCATCTGCGGCGCGCCAGCGATGGTGCCGGCCGAGCGGGTGTGCACCGCATTTCGTGCGAGCGTCGAGCGCCCCGCCCAGATGCTCGGCCACACGACGCTCCGCAGCTCGGCCGGCTCGACGAAGCTGTCCATGTTCGTGCGCAAGCTGTCGCCGCAAGAGGACAAGCTGAACCTGCGACGCTTGAAGGAGCAGGACTTGCCGGGGCTCGCGACCTATCTCGGTGCGCTGCTCGGCTCGGCACACGCTCGCGCGGCGACGAAGGCTCCGAAGCGTTGGGCCGCATCCGACCTCGAGGTCATTCGCACGCATGCCATCGCGCTCGCCGGCCTCCACGAGGCCGTGTACCTCGAGCTCTGCGAGCGCATGCGCCCGTTGCTGCCGAAGACCTGAGGTCCTAGCTTCGACGCATGGACTACGTTCACCTCGGTCGCACCGGGCTCAAGGTCAGTCGCCTTTGTCTCGGCACCATGAACTTCGGGCCGCAGACGAACGAGGCCGACTCGTTCCGCATCATGGACAGCGCGCTCGAGCGCGGCATCAACTTCTTCGATACCGCGAACGTCTACGGCTGGAAGAAGGGCGAAGGCTGGACCGAGCAGATCGTCGGGCGCTGGCTCGCGCAAGGAGCAGGCCGCCGCGAGAAGGTGGTGCTCGCTACCAAGGTCTACGGAACGATGGGCGACTGGCCCAACCACTCGCGCCTCTCCGCGATGCACATCGTTCGCGCGTGCGAGGCGTCGCTGAAGCGCCTCGGCACCGACGTCATCGATCTCTACCAGATGCACCACATCGATCGCGCGACCCCGTGGGACGAGATCTGGCAGGCGATGGAGACCCTCGTCACGCGGGGCTTGGTGATCTACGTCGGCTCGTCGAACTTCGCCGGCTGGCACATCGCACAAGCGTGCGAGGCCGCACGATCGCGCCACTTTCTCGGCCTCGTATCGGAGCAGAGCCTCTACAACTTGATCGATCGAACGATCGAGCTCGAGGTGATTCCCGCGTGCAAGGCTTACGGGCTCGGCCTGATCCCGTGGAGCCCGCTGAAGGGCGGCGTGCTCGGCGGCGTGCTCAAGAAGCAAGCCGACGGACGTCGCTCCAGCGACCTCGCGCAGAAGGCCATCGCCAAGCACGGGAGCGCGCTCGAGAAGTACGAAGCGCTGTGCGAGCGCATCGCGCTGCCGCCGGGCGACGTCGCGCTCGCGTGGTTGCTGACGAATCCGGCGGTCACCGCGCCGATCGTCGGACCGCGCACCATGGAGCAGCTCGACGCCGCGATCCGCGCGCTCGATGCGAAGCTCGACGACGCCGTCCTGAAGGAGCTCGACGCGCTCTTTCCCGGCCCCGGCGGCGCGGCGCCCGAAGCGTACGCGTGGTAGTCGCGCGGGTCTGAGCTACGTTCCAGCGATGCGTAACGCTTCCTTCCGTCGGCTCCTCGCTTCGTGCGCCGCGCTCGGCCTTGGTCTCGGCGCGCTCGCGTGGCCGCCCACGGCCCATGCGAACGGACGCTTCCCGGAGTCGAATGCGATCTTCTTCTCGGCGACCGACGCCGACGTGGTCCTGCTTCGAACCACGTTCGGCCTGATCAGCTCGCGCGATCGCGGCAAGACCTGGGACTGGGTCTGCGAGCGCGCCATCGGCCTCGCCGGCGTCGAGGACCCGATGTACTCGCTGAC
>JAYTZB010000862.1:0-2928 GCA_043742085.1 Polyangiaceae bacterium | reverse complement strand
TTGAGCGTCTTCTCGACGGTGAGCGTCGTGCCGAGCTTCTTGGCGATGCCCTCGACCATGTCCTTGGCGACGACGAGGCGCTTCGCGAGCGCGGCCTTCGCCCAGCCGGCCTTCACCTTCTCGGGATCGCCGGTGACGACCGCGTACTCGAACTTCGGGTTCACCGCCGCGTACATGTTCGACGGCAAGGTCCACGGCGTCGTGGTCCACACGGCGAGCGACGTGTCCGGCTCACCTTCGAGATCGAGCAATGGAAAAGCCACGAACACCGAGGGATCGTCGACGTCCTTGTAGCCGAGACCGACCTCCGCCGAGGAGAGCGCGGTGCCGCCCTGCGCCCACCACCACAGGACCTTGTGCCCCTGGTAGAGGAGGCCCTTCTTGAACAGCTCGGAGAGCGCCCACCACACGCTCTCGACGTAGCTCTTGTGGAACGTGACGTAGGCGCTCGGGAGATCGACCCAGAACGCGACGCGCTCGGTGAGGTCCTCCCACTCCTTCGTGTAACGGAAGACCGAGTCGATGCACTTCTTCACGAAGGGCTCGACGCCGTACGCATCGATGGCGGCCTTGCCGTGGATGCGGAGCTCCTTCTCGACCTCGACCTCGACGGGCAGGCCGTGCGTGTCCCAGCCGGCCTTCCGCGCCACGTGGAAGCCCTTCATGGTCTTGTAGCGAGGGAAGATGTCCTTGATGACGCGGGTGAGGACGTGGCCGTTGTGCGGCATGCCGTTCGCGGTCGGCGGGCCCTCGTAGAAGACGAACGGGGTGCCGTTCTTCGTGAGCTCGAGGGATTTGTCGAAGATGCGCTGCTCCTTCCAGAACGTGAGGATCGCGCTCTCGTCCCGCGGGAAGTCGAGCTCTGTCTGGACCTTGTCGAAGCGTGCGGACGTCATCTGGGCCCTGGCTTTTTATCAGGGCTGCGTCGTCTCTGGTACAGGATGAGGATGCTCGGGCGCTTCAGCACCGCATTCGCGCTCTTGTTCACCGCGCTGGAAGGGACTGCGCAGGCTCAGCCGCTGCTCGAGCGCTTCGATCCCGCCGAGCGTGGGAGCCGTTTCTTCGCCGCCGACTCGCTCGAGCTCGACGGCGATCTGCGGTTCAGCACCGGCGTGGTGATGGCGTACGGCAGCCGGCTGCGCACGTTCCGCCAGAGCGATGCGCCTGCCGGCGGCGGACGCGAAGACTCGCGCCTCGTCGAGAACTCGTTCTGGCTCCATCCCGGAGCAGCGGTGGTCCTCGCGCCCGGCGCACGCTTCGCGCTCGACATTCCCATCGCCCTCCAGACGGGCACCGGCGCCACGCTCGACGGGACGTTCTATCCCGCGCCGAGCTCGCCCGCGTTCGGCGACGTTCGCGGCAGCTTCGACCTGCGGCTCTTCGGTGGCGACCGCAACGGCGCCGATGGCCCGGTGATCGCGGCCGGCGTCTCGGCCTATCTCCCGACCGGCGCGTCGAGCGCGTACGCGAGCGACGACTTCGCGCGCGTCGCGTTCAAGCTCGCCGGCGCCTGGCAAGCGGGACCGCTGCTCGCCGCAGCGCGTGTAGGTTACATGGTTCGCAAGGACGACCTGGTCTTCGCGGGCGTGCGGCTCGGCGGCGAGGGCACCGGCGTGCTGGCTGTCGGCTATCACCGCGGCGCCCTCGTGGTCGGCCCCGAGCTCCACGGGTCGACGGTGCTGAAGACCGCGTTCGATCGCCGGAGCACGCCGCTCGAGGTGCTCGCCGGCGCTCACGTGAAGGTCGGCGACCTGCAGCTCGGTGCGGGCGTCGGTACCGCGGTCGTGACGGGGCTCGGCGCGCCGGGCTTTCGCGGCGTGCTCTCGTTCGAGTGGGTGCCGAGCAGCGCCACGGTTCCGGCGCACGACCGCGACGGCGACGGCGTGATGGACGCCGACGACACGTGCCCCGACGTTCCCGGTCCCGACGACGCGGGGCTTGGTGCGCGCGGCTGTCCGCCGCCGCCGCAGTCGCCGCCGCCGCCGCCGCAGTCGCCGCCGCCGCCGCCGGACGTGCTCGACCCGCCTGCAGCACCGCCGCCGTGATGCCTCCAGCCTGCAGCCATTTGATCCGCATCTGAGGGCTGCCGGATCCACCGCGGACCCACGAAAGCTCGACGAAATGCGGGTAGGACATGTGGTATGCGCCGTGCTTGACGGGAGTTGGCGCCCGCCCCTGTCCTCATGTCCATCCAACTCCCTCGCAATCTCAAGGAGCTCCACTTCACGGGGAGCGTGAAAGCGCTCGGGCCATCGCGGCCAGCGAACGCGCTCGGGAAGGAGCGACCGAAAGGGGCGGACGGCAAACCCCTCGTCGCTCCGCCGCCGAAGCCGGTCCGCTCCGGCGATGTCTACGTCGTCGACGCCCAGCCGACGCCGTACGTCGGTGCGCGACCGAGCGAGCGTGCCGAGGCCGCTCAGCCGATGAAGCTCGCGACGACGCGCGGCCGTCTCGCATCGATGGACGAGGACCTTCTCACCGACGCGATCGATCGCGTCCAGATCGACGCTGCGCTCTTCCCGGTCGCGCGCCGCGCGAACGCAGCGGAGCCCGCGCCCAATCTACCGGTCCCGCACTTCCGTTCCGCGGCGGAGGCGAGGGCGCATCACGCCGAGCCGGCGATCATCGTGAAGGCCCCGAAAGGCGGGAGCCTACCCCTCGGCGTGTGGCTCATCGCGGCGCTCGCTGCCGGGATCGTCAGCTATCAGCTCGCGCCGCAAGCGGCCGCGAGCGTCTCGCAGCTGGTGCGCTCGTACGAGCGCAGCGAGTAGCGCGCGCTCAGGCGGCTCACGCGACTTGAGCGCGGAGCTCGGCGGCCTGCTTCTTCTGGACGAGCGCCATCGACGCGTTGAGCGTCGTGACCTCGGCGAGCTCGGAGTCCTCGATCTTCACCTGGTACTTGCGCTCGATGGCCGCGACGATCTCGAC
>JAYTZB010000861.1:0-4686 GCA_043742085.1 Polyangiaceae bacterium | reverse complement strand
AGCCAGCGCACGCTCGAACGGCGCGTCCACCACGTGCTCGGCAAGTCACCGCTCTCCTTCATCCAAGACCTTCGTGTTGCGAGCGCGCTGCACCAGCTCGAGACCACCGAACGAAGCATCGACGAGATCGCCTCCCGCGTCGGCTATCAGTCCGGCGCCACGCTTCGCACGCTGCTCCGCAAGCGAACGGGCCGCGGCGTGCGCGAGCTGCGCGCACCGGGCTGAGACGGTCGGTCGCGATCAGCCTCGAGCCTATTGACGCGTCGGCCGTCTCGCCGGAATTGTGCGGGCCATGCCCAGCGTCACCTTGGAGCCCTGCGCCGCCGAGCGCCGTCTTGCGCTGGAGGCGATGTTCCAGCTCTACGTCCACGACTTCACGGAGCACTGGGCCGGGACCGACCGCGGCGAGCTCCAAGAGGACGGGCGCTTTCCGGAGTATCCCCACCTCGACCGGTACTGGGTCGAGCCGCAGTGCTCGGCATGGATCATCCGGGTGGACGGGCATCTGGCCGGGTTCGCGTTGCTGAGCGCCACCAGCCACTCTGGCGAGCCTGCCGACCACGACATGGCGGAGTTCTTCGTCGTCCGGAAGCATCGCCGCGCCGGCATCGGCTTCGGGGCGGCGAGCGAGTTGATCTCCGCGCGGCGTGGACAATGGGAGATCGCGGTCACCCGCGCCAATGTCGGCGCCCTCGCCTTCTGGCGGCGCGTGGCCGCGGCGTCAGCGGTCGAGGTGGATGAGCGGTGGCTCGATGACGACCGCTGGAACGGCGCGATCCTTCGGTTCGGCGTTGCGTGAGCCCGCAACGCGACCAAGCGACCGAGCGACGAGGCGGCTCCGACCGAGTCCCGCTCGGGCGGAGGCCGCCTCGTCTCATCGTCCGGGTCGCGCCGGCGCGGCACGCACGGCGCAGCGCCGACGTCGAACCGAAAAGCGTGCGCCGTCAGATCCCGAGCTTCACGAGTCCGCCTCGCGGCGTCCCGGGCGGATCGGGCCCGATGCCCGGATTGCCTGACGCAACGTGCTCTGCAGCTCGGGGCTCTGCGCGAGCGCATCGCGCGACTTCTCGCGACCGTTGCCGAGCGTCGTTCCCGCAAACGACAGGTGGTTGCCGCTCTTCTCGACGAGCCCGCGCGCGACCCCCAGATCGATGAGCTCGGCGCAGACGTCGACGCCGGTGCCGTAGCGGATCTCGAACTCCGCCTCTGTGAACGGGGGTGCACATTTATTTTTTGCAATCTTGACCCTCGTCCGACCGCCCACGAGCTCATCGCCGATCTTCACCTGGCCGATGCGACGCACGTCGAGGCGCATCGACGCATAGAACTTGAGCGCGTTGCCGCCCGTCGTCGTCTCGGGGTTGCCGAACGTGACGCCGATCTTCTGGCGGAGCTGGTTGATGAAGTAGAGCGTCGTGCCCGTGCGATGTGCGATGCCCGTGAGCTTGCGCAGCGCCTGGCTCATGAGGCGAGCCTGGAGACCCATGTGCGAATCGCCCATGTCGCCCTCGAGCTCGGCGCGCGGCGTGAGCGCCGCCACCGAATCGACGACGATGAGGTCGACCGCACCGGAACGCACGAGCATCTCGGCGATGTCGAGCGCCTGCTCACCGGTGTCGGGCTGCGACACCAGCAGCTTGTCGATCTCGACTCCGATGGCACGCGCGTAGTTGATGTCGATAGCGTGCTCCGCGTCGATGAACGCGCAGACGCCGCCGTTGCGCTGCGCCTGCGCGATGGCATGCAGGGCCAGCGTGGTCTTGCCGCTCGACTCCGGACCGTAGACCTCCACGACGCGGCCGCGGGGGTAGCCGCCGACGCCGGTCGCGAGGTCGAGGGCGAGGGAGCCCGTCGAGATGGTCGCGACCGGCTCGATGACGTCGTCGGCACCGAGCGCCATGATCGCTCCCTTGCCGAACTGCTTCTCGACACTGGCGACGACACTCTTCAGGATCTTCATCTTCTCTGCGATCTGCTCGAGCATGGCTCTCTCCTTGAAACTCGCCTCGGTTGATTGGTAAGCGCGCGATGACGGCGAGGAGCCATCGCGCGGGAAACTGTCGGAGCTGTTGGATCAGGCGGCGGTTGCGGCAGGCGTGAGGTCGCCGCGATCGAGGACGCGCATACCCAGCGCCTCTGCGATGTGAGCGGGCCGGATGGCGGTGGCGCCCTCGAGGTCGGCCATCGTCCGAGCGACGCGCAGGACCTTCCCGTAGCCGCGCGCGGAGAGCCCCATGCGTTTCACGGCGGCACCGATGAGCGCCGCGCCCGCATCGTCCAGAGCACACACGCGCTCGGCGTCCTTCGCGGAGAGATGCGCGTTGGCGCCCGCGCCGGTCTCACCGCTCGTGAAGCGCTCTCTCTGGATGGCTCTGGCCTTCTCGACCCGGACTCGAACGGCGGCGCTCCGCTCACCGCCGGACTTGCCGCGGAGGCTGAGGACGTCGACCGGCGGCAGCACCACATGGATGTCGAGCCGGTCGACCAGCGGGCCACTCAGCCGCGACCGATACGCGCGCACGTGCTGGGGCTGACACACGCACCGTCTCGCGCTGTCGCCGCGGAAGCCGCACGGACATGGATTCGTGGCCCCGACCACCATCGGTCTTGCCGGAAATGTGGCGGTGATCTGGGCGCGTGAGATGGTGACGAAGCCGTCCTCGAGTGGCTGCCGCAAGGCCTCCAGGGTTCCGCGACGGAACTCGGAGAGCTCGTCGAGGAAGAGGACGCCGTTGTGCGCGAGGCTCACCTCGCCCGGACGCGAGAGCTCCCCTCCTCCGACGAGCGCGACGTCACTGGCGGTATGGTGCGGCGCGCGAAACGGCCGCACGCCCATCCGGCGCGATGCCCCGAGCGTGCCGGCGACGCTCTGGATGGCAAGCACCTCCAGCGCTTCATCGCGCGCGAGCGCCGGCAGGATCCCCGGCAGGCGGCGCGCGAGCATGGTCTTCCCGCCGCCGGGCGCGCCCATGAACAAGAGGTTGTGCGCGCCGGATGCGGCGACCTCGAGCGCTCGGCGCGCCGTCAGCTGGCCGCGTACGTCGGCGAGGTCCTCGGTCGCGAGCGGCGCTGCTGTCTCGGGTGCCGACGATGCACGTGGCAGTGCGCGCTCGCCGCGCAACGCCTCGACGAGCTCGGCGAGCGTCTGTGCGATTCCCACCTCGATGCCGTCGACGAGCGACGCCTCCGCTTCGTTCGCGGCGGGCACGATGGCGCGGGCCACTCCTCTCTCCCGCGCACCGAGAAGATGCGCGACGACCCCGCGCAGCGGATGCAGCGTGCCGTCCAGTGAGAGCTCACCGAGGAAGAGGATCTCGCCGAGCGCCTCGGGGGGCAGGACTTCCAGGCACACCAGCGTCGCCACCGCGATGGCCAGGTCGAATGCGCTGCCCCGTTTCTTGACGTCGGCCGGCGCGAGGTTGACGACCAGCCGGTACTCGTTGATGTCGACGCCGAGCTGCGCGAGCGCGCTCTTCACACGGACGCGACTCTCTCGAACCGCCACCTCGGCGAGGCCGACGAGCTCGAACGCCGGCACTCCGCGCGTGGCTTGCACCTCGACACGTACCGGATGCGCCGCGAGACCGACGAGGACCGCGCTGTGAGCCGTGGCGAGCATGCCGGGGACGATTGCGACCGGCGTGCCGTCCTGCGAAGGCGTGTTTTGTCGACGAATTCGATCGTGAGGGTATGTCCCGGACAGTTCGAGGGGTGTCCTGGGCCACCGTGCGCATAGGATTTCGAAACCATGATGGGCCCGCCGATGACCACACCCGGCATGCGCACTTGCCCGGGCTGCGGCCTCATCGCGCCGCTCGGGCGGACCGCATGCAGCGTGTGCAATGCCCCGTTTGGTGCGACGGCTCCTGTCGCAGCCGGTCGCGTCGGTCCGCTTCTCTTCGCATGCATCCACGGATGCGACTTCACGTGCAGCGCCTGCGGGAAGCGCTCGCCACTCGCCACCATCGACGTCGATGGCCAGGTGGAGTGCATGTGCTGTGGCATCGGGCAGGCCTTCGACGCCGTGCAGTGGACCGACGCCCTCGGACACGCTCATGACGTCGCCGATCTCGCGGGGCCGAGCCCCGAGGGGCAGAATCCCGCTCCCGGCCGCTCGATCGCCGGCAAGAGTCGCCACGCCCGGATCGGAACCGAGTTCACGTCCTCGACGAAGACGCAGAACACGATGATCATGGACGGGCGCGGAACGCGGACGCACTCGCTGCGCACGACGGTGAGCCCCGGCCATCCGCTCTGCACGACGTGTCGGGTGCCGCTCGAGGTGATGGTCGACGCGAGCTCGACCACCCGCACGCGCTGCCCTCGGTGCAACGACGGCGCAACGTACGCGCTCCCGGCGAACGCAGCCGCGGTCTACGGGCCGCTGCGCGGCATGATCGCCGGCGAGCAGCGCAGCGATCATCCCGTCGCGCGCACGGCACGAGGTCAGGGCGGAGTGGAGGCGGTCGTCTGCCCGCAGTGCGGAGCCGCGCTCGCGGCCGGCGAAGGCGAGATGGTGAAGTGCACGTTCTGCAGCATCACCGCGCGCGTCCCCGGCAAGCTCGCACGGCGACAGCGGCAAGGTGCGCCGCCGCCGATGGTGCCCTTCTGGGTGCTGCTCGAGGGACTGTCGCCTGGACGCAAGAAGCTGCTCCGCGGACGCAGCGAGGACGACGACGACGACGA
>JAYTZB010000860.1:0-1854 GCA_043742085.1 Polyangiaceae bacterium | reverse complement strand
CGCCCTGGCCGACGGGCCGACACGCATCCGGATCGGCATCCACACCGGCGAGCCGATCGTCACCGACGAGGGCTACGTCGGGATCGATGTCCACCGGGCCGCCCGGATCATGGCTGCCGGGCACGGCGGACAGGTGCTGCTGTCCCAAGCGACACGAGAGCTGCTGGACGGACCGGTCATCGACCTGGGCGAGCACCGGCTGAAGGACCTCATGGCCCCGCAGCGGCTGTGGCAGCTCGGTCCGGGGGAGTTCCCACCGCCGCGGTCGCTGCACCAGACCAACCTTCCGATCCAGGGCACCGCGCTGGTCGGTCGCGATCGCGATTTGCTGGAGGCCGGAGCGTTGTTAAAGCGCACCCGTCTGCTCACGCTGAGCGGCCCGGGCGGGTCGGGCAAGACGCGTCTGGCGCTCCAGCTCGCCGCGGATAGCGTCGAAGAGTTCCCGGACGGGGTGTGGTGGGTGCCGCTTGCTGCGATCAGCGATCCGGCACTCGTGCTCCCCGCGGTCGCTCAGGCGCTTGGGGCGCGCGGCGATCTGCACAGCTACCTCAGCTCGAAGCGTCTGCTGCTCGTCCTCGACAACCTCGAGCAGGTCATCGACTGCGCCCCCGACATCGGTGAGCTGCTCTCGCGTGCGCCGGGCGTGCGCATCCTGACCACCAGCCGCGAGCTCCTTCGCGTCGCGGGCGAGCTTGAGCATCCGGTCGGTCCGCTCGAAGAGGACGAGGCGGTCGCACTCTTCATTGAGCGCGCGGCCAGCTCGGACCCGCCGGCCGCCGTTCGCGAGATCTGCCGCCGCCTGGACTTCCTGCCCCTCGCCATCGAGCTCGCAGCGGCGCGGACGACGATCCTTCCGCCGTCCCAGCTGCTCGCGCGCCTGAATGATCGTCTTGGCCTCCTCACCGGCGGCAGGCGCGACCTTCCCGCGAGGCAACGGACGCTGCGGGCCACGATCGAGTGGAGTCACGACCTGTTGAACGCGCCAGAGCAGGCGCTGCTTCGGGACCTTGGGGTCTTTGCCGGAGGATTCACCCTCGCGGCGGCGGAGGCGATCGCGAACGCCGACCTCGACACGCTCCAGGGCCTCGTCGAGCGCAGCCTGGTGCGCCGATCGCCGAGCGGCCGCTTCGGCCTGCTGGAGACGATCCGCGAGTTCGCACTTGAACGGCTGGCGTCGCACCCTGGCGCGGAGCAGCTGAGGGAGGAGCACGCGCGCTTCTACCTGGCGCTTGCGGAAACAGCCGACCCCGAGATAAAGACCTCTCGCCAGCTCGAGCGCCTGGAGGAGCTGGAGCTCGAGCATCCGAACTTTCGTGAGGCGCTGGGCCGCGCCCTGGCCAACGATCGCAGCGAGCTCGCCCTCCGCCTGTGCGGAGCGTTGCTCCAGTTCTGGATGTATCACAGCCACCTGGTCGAGGGCCGCCGCTGGGTGGCGGCTGTGCTCCAAGCCGACCGGCGGGGCTTTTCGGGGACGCCCGATGAAGCGGAGCGCTTGCGGGTAAAGGTCGTGGCCGGCGCGTCGGTGCTCACGACGATCCAGGGGGACTGGGCGGCTGCCGAGATCTATGGCGCCGAGCAGCTCGAGATCGTGCGTCGTCTCGGCGATGATGCGCTGATCGCGAGTGCCCTGCTCAGTCTCGGGCGACCGGCACTGGCGCGAGGCGACATCGAAGGGGCACGGACGGTGCTCAGCGAGGCGGTAGAGCGCGCTGCCGCGTCCGAACAGCCGTGGGTCGGGGCGATGTCGACATTCAATCTCGCCTACATCTCGCTGAGTCTTCGCGACTTCCCACGCGCCCGCCGGGAGATGGAAGATGCGCTCGCCCAGTTCCGGCCGTTCGGCGATCTCTACGG
>JAYTZB010000859.1:0-10398 GCA_043742085.1 Polyangiaceae bacterium | reverse complement strand
GAGCTGCCGCGTCCGGTGGGCGAGCGCGGCGGCGGCATGGCGAACGCCATCGTCGGGACCCTCGAGCTGGTCGGGCTGGCGAGCTTGATGGGGATCCCGGTCGGCATCGCGGCAGGGCTCTTCCTCGCCGAGTACCGTGCCACGCTGCTCGCGCGCGCCGTTCGCTTCAGCGCCGACGTGCTCGCCGGTGTGCCGTCGATCATCGTCGGCGTGGTCGTGTACGCGACCATCGTGGTGCGCATGCATCACTTCTCGACGTTCGCAGGCGCGGGCGCGCTGGCCATCCTGATGCTGCCGCTGATCGCGCGCACCACCGACGAGCTGGCGCGTACGGTGCCAGAGTCGCTACGCGAGGCAGCGCTCGCCCTCGGGGCCTCACGATGGCGGATCGCCATCCATGTGGTGCTCGAGACGGCTGCTCCCGGAATACGTGCAGGATGCATGCTGGCCGTGGCGCGTGTGTGTGGCGAGACCGCGCCGCTGCTGTTCACGGCCTTCAACAACCGCTTCTGGAACGAGAGCTTGTCGGATCCGACGGCGTCGCTGCAGGTCCAGATCTTCACGTACACGATGTCGCCGTACGAGGACTGGCACGCCCAGGCCTGGGCGTCGGCGCTCGTGCTCGTGGCGCTCGTCGTCGTGCTCAACCTCGCCGCGCGCCGCGTGCTACGAGGACGGAAGCCTGCATGAGCGCTCCGCCATTCAGCGAGAAGATGCGCGCAGAGGGGCTCTCGGCATGGTTCGGTGAGAAGCGCGCGCTCAAGAACATCACGCTGCCGCTCGTCGAACGAAAGGTGACCGCCGTCATCGGCCCTTCCGGCTGCGGCAAGTCGACGTTCATCCGCTGCTTGAACCGCATGCACGAGGTGATTCCCGGCGCGCGCACCGAGGGGCAGGTCCTGCTCGACCAGAAGAGCATCTACGCGCGCGAAGTCGATCCCGTCCGCGTGCGGCGCCGCGTGGGCATGGTCTTCCAGAAGCCGAATCCGTTCCCGGCGATGAGCGTGCGCGACAACGTGCTCGCGGGCCTGCGCCTCAGCGGGATCACGCCCGCCGACCCGAGCCGGCTCGCCGAGGAGGTGCTCCGGCAGGCCGCGCTCTGGGACGACGTCAAGGATGCGCTCGACCGTCCCGGGGGCGCACTCTCCGGCGGCCAGCAGCAGCGTCTCTGCATCGCGCGCTGTCTCGCGCTCGAGCCGGAGGTGGTGCTCATGGACGAGCCTTGTTCCTCGCTCGATCCGATGGCCACCGCCAAGATCGAGGAGCTGATCCACGAGCTCCGCGAGCGCTACACCATCGTCATCGTGACCCACAGCATGCAGCAGGCCGCACGCGTCTCGGACTACACGGCGTTCTTCTACGTGGGCGAGCTGGTGGAGTACGATCACGCAGACGTGATCTTCACCAAGCCCTCCGATCCGCGGACCGAGGACTACATCACGGGCCGCTTCGGCTGAGATCATGAGACTTCACACCGATCAGGCGTACGAAGGCGAGCTCCGGCGCATCCGCGAGATGCTGCTGACCATGGGCGCGAAGGTCGAGGAGATGCTCGGCCAGGCCATGAAGGCGCTCGTCGAGCGCGACAGCGAGCTCGCGGAGAAGACGCTCTACATCGATCGCCAGATCAACCGCCTCGAGATCGAGGTCGACGACCTCTGCCTCAAGGTCCTCGCACGTCGCCAGCCGGTCGCGAGCGATCTGCGGTTCATCACCATGGCGCTCAAGGTGGTGACCGATCTCGAGCGCATGGGCGACCTCGGCGTGAACATCTGCGAGCGCGTCCTGGAGCTGAACGAGGAGCCCGCGCTGAAGCCCTACGTCGAGGTCGTCGACATGGCGCACGCTGCGCAGGAGATGCTGCGCGAGGCGCTCGATGCCTTCGTCGCCGGCGATGCCGATCGCGCCACCGCCATCATCGAGCGCGACTCGAAGGTCGATGCGTACTACGCGGCCATCTTCCGCGAGCTGCTCACGTACATGATGGAGAACCCGCGCAACATCTACCGGGCGACGCGCGAGCAATCGATTGCAAAGTACATCGAACGCATCGCCGACCACGCGACGAACCTCGCGGAGATGGTGGTCTTCATGGTGCGCGGCAAGGACATCCGCCACATCGGAAAGCTGGAGCGACGCGCCTCGGTACGGCCGGCGGCTGCCGCTGCGCCCGTCGGCGATCCCGTTTCTGGAGGGGAAGAACCAGAAACGGGGAGACGCAGAGACTAGAGACGCAGAGCCGTGATGGGCTGCCGATCTCGATCGCCGACCACCGCGATCCGCATCACGGTTACGGCTTCTTGCAGATGCCCGGCGTGTGCTCGCTCACCGGGGCCTTCGGGTTCGGTTTGCAGACGAGGCCCGCCGCGCACTTCTTCTGGATCGCGACGTCGTCGCCGCACTCTCCGCCCTCCGGCGAGCCAGCGGCCGTGCCTACCGTCGTCGGTGCTGCGGGCGTCGTGGGTACCGCGGGTGTCGTCGGTGATGCGGGCGTCGTCGGCGCGGCGGCGGGCATGGCGGGATCGCCGCACGCGACGAGCGCGAGGGTGGCGACGAGCGAGAGGAATGCGGAGGTCTGCATGGCCCCAAGGTACCCGTTTCTGGGCTCTCCAGCGCGAGCGACCGGGTAGCTACAGTGGCGCCGCTTCGATGCGCGCGCGGATGGCCTCGAGCGGCGGGACGTTGCCGACCTTGAAGCTCAGCTCGTAGGCCGCGGCGCGGATCGCGCCGATCTGCTCGTCGACACGCTCGGGCGCCGTGCCACCGAGGCTCTTCTTCGCGCGCACCGCGACTCGCGGATCCAGCACGGCGAGCACGTCGGCGTCGAACGCAGCATGGACGCCGACGGCATCGGCGAGCGGCAGCTTCGCCAGCTCGATGCCCTGCTCCTTCGCGAGATGAACGAGCTGCCCCGTGGCCTTGTACGCCTCGCGGAATGGAACGCCCTTGCGCACGAGCGCCTCGGCGACGTCGGTGGCCTGGGTCGATCCGTCGGACACCGCCTTCAGGCAGCGCTCGGCATCGAACGTGAGGTGGATGAGCGACGCGCGCACCGCCCGCACCGCGCCGCGCACGAGCGGTCCGGTGTCGAGGACGGGCTGCCGATCGTCCTGTAGATCGCGCGCGTAGCCGGTGGGCAGGCCCTTCACGAGCGTGAGCATCGCGGAGAGGTTGCCGACGCCGCGGGCGGTCTTGCCGCGAACGAGCTCGAAGACGTCGGGGTTCTTCTTCTGCGGCATCATGCTGGAGCCGGCTGCGATGGCGTCGCCGATCTTCAGGAACGCGAACTCGCTGGTCGTGAAGTCGATCACGTCCGTGGCGAGCCGGCTCAGCGCGAGCAGCACCCTCGCGCCGCCCCAGGTCCAGTCGAGGACGAAATCGCGGTCCCCGATCGTATCCAACGCATTGGAGGTAGTTCCATCGAACTGGAGGAGCTCGGCGACCACGTCGCGGTCGATGGGCAGCGACGTTCCCGAGCACGCACCGCACCCGAGCGGCGAGAGGTTGCTGCGCTCGAGCGCGACCGCCAGCGCGTCACCGGCGCGAAGGAGCTGGTTCGCCCACGCGACGATGAGGAACGCGGCGGTGATCGGCTGCGCGCGCTGCCGATGCGTGTAGGCCGGCAGCACCACGTCGCGCTCGTTGGTGGCGCGCTCGGCGAGCTCCGTCACGAGGTTCGAGACCTCGCCCAGCGTGCGCGCCGCCTGATCGCGAACGTGGAGGCGCAGCGCCGTGGCCACCTGATCGTTGCGCGACCGCGCGGCGTGGAGGCGCTTGCCGACCTGGCCGAGGTCGCGCGTGAGCCGCGCCTCGATGGCCATGTGCACGTCCTCCTCGCCGTCGTCGAGGACCAGCTTCCCGGCGGTCGCCTCGTCGAACATGCCGAGGAGCGCACCGCGGAGCTTCTGCGCGTCGTCGAGCTCGAGGAGCCCGACCGTGCGGAGCATCGTGACGTGCGCGGCGCTGCCCAGGAGATCTTCGCGGACGAGCGACCGATCGTGCGCGAGCGACGAGGTCCACGCGAGCAGCTCGGGCACCATCTCGGTGCGTCCGGTGGCGTCCGTCCGGGCGACGTTACCGTCGGCGCAGCACGGTTCCTCGGGCACGTCGGCAGGGGCATCGGGCATCGCGACCTCCGTTTTCATTCTCGCCGTGGGTATGACCGGCGCTTCACAGTCGGGCGGCGCGGGGGGTGTCCGAGGATGTCCGGAGTGCCCGTGACGGCCGAGCTCAGCGCCTGCGCTTGTCCCCGCCGGGGAGCGGCTGGACGATGGTCGTGCCGACCTGGCGAGGCGCGGTCAGCACGGGGGCCGCGTTGGTCGCGGTCGCCGTCACGGTGGCCGCGGCGGTCGCGGTCGCCGTCGCGGTGGCCGTGGCGGTCGCCGAACCTGCCGGAACCGCTGAGAGATCGGCGCTCTCGGCGGGCGGCGTGGTGAGCGCCCAGGCGAGGCCAGCGGTCAGGAAGAGGAGAGCGCCCACCGCCGGCAGCCACATCGGAGTGCTCGGCTCGGGAGGCGGCGGCGGCCCGTGATCGTGGGCCTCGGCGTGATGGTCCGCATGCGAATCGGCCTGATTTCCCTCACTTGCGCTCATCGAATCACCAGCCTCGTGTTTCCCACCCTTCCCGCGGTCGTGTCAAGGCAAGGCGGCGGTGCCGGGCACGGCAGGTGCTAGATTCACATCCGATATGGCGCGCCCGGCACTCACCGCAGTCTCCCTCTTCGTCCTCATGCTCGGGCTCGCGCACGGGGGGGCCGACGCCTTGGCGGCCCCACCGCTGCCCGCGCTGCCGGGGGCCGGACCTCCGCCGGCAACCGCGCCGGTACCGTCGCCTGCCCCCGCCGGGGCGACGCCCATCGCCCCCGCTCCGGCGCCCACCGAGGCGTCGGGCTTCACCGCGGACCAGGTCCGGCGCGGCGTCGTGCAGGTCGAGCAGGCCGGCCGTCCGCTCGGCGTCGGCACGGTGCTCCTCAACGACGGTCGCATCCTCACCGCGCTCTCGGCGCTCGGCGGCGTCGAGCAGCCCGAGATCCGCTACGCCGACGGCACGGTCGTCAAGACCAAGGTCGGGCACAAGGACAAGGCGTGGGATCTCGCGCTCCTCATCCCGCTCACCGGTCGATGGGTCGACGGTCTCGTTCCGACCGGCACCGATCCGCAGGGCGCCGATCTCCGTTCCTTCGCGCCGAAGGCCGGAAAGCTCGCCCCCGCGCCCATCGCCGTGAAGGGCCGCGTCGATCCCCGCTCGAAGGACGGTGACGTCCTCCGCGCCGCGCTCGACGTCGACCTCAAGGGCGCCGCCAACACGCCGGGGGCTCCGATCCTCGACGGCACCGGCCGCGTGGTCGGCATCCTCGTGCATGCGTGCAAGGACGGCGGGGCCGCCGCGGCGCCGTGCAGCACGATCACCGTGGGAGCCCCTGTTTATGCGCTCCGTGGCTTCCTCATGAAGACGCCGGCCAGCGCCATCCAGCCGGCACCGTGGCTCGGTCTCGGCGGCGCACCGAGCGCCGAGGGCAACGTCAAGGGCGTGAAGATCATGGGCATCGCCCCCGGATCCCCCGCAGAAAAAGGCGGTCTGAAGGCCGGAGACGCCCCCGACACCATCGTCGCCGTCGACGGCGTTCCGGTCGAAACTCCCGAACAGCTCGCCGAGGTCATCGCCAAGCGCGCGATCGGGCAGCAGGTCAAGCTTCTCGTCTTCGCGGCAGGCAAATTCCGCGAAGCGCAGGTCACGCTGCGTCCTGCTCCATAAGCGCGGTTGACAGAGAGGCCTCCGGGCCACGACCATTCTCGCGTGGGACTTCGCATCGAGGTAGCCGGCGAGACGAACGTCGGCATGAAGCGGACGCACAACGAGGACAACTTCTCGATCATCGAGGACAGTGGTCTCTACGTTGTCGCAGACGGAATGGGAGGCCACGCCTCCGGCGAGGTCGCCAGCAAGATGGCGGTGGATTCGCTGAAGGAGTTCTTCGCCGCGACGGCGCAGGACCCCGAGCGGACCTGGCCGTACAAGATGGACCGCGCCAAGGGTTACGAGGAGAACCGGCTCATCACCGGGATCAAGCTCGCCAACCTGCGCATCTACGAGACGGCGCAGCGCGAAGCCGGTAAACGCGGCATGGGCACGACCATCGTGGTGATGTTCGCCGTCGAGGAGGGCGTCTACATCGCCCACGTCGGCGACTCGCGCGGCTATCGCATCCGCGACGGCAAGATCGAGCCGATGACCGAGGACCACTCGCTCCTCAACGACTACATCAAGATGAAGCGGCTCACGGCCGAGGAGATCGCGAACTTCCCGCACAAGAACGTCATCGTGCGCGCGCTCGGCATGAAGGACACCGTGAAGGTCGACACGCGCTTCGAGACGCCGCGCGCGAACGACGTGTACATCCTCTGCTCGGACGGCCTCACCGGCCCCGTCGAGGATCCCGAGATGCTCGAGATCTGTACCAAGTACACCGACCTCAAGCAGATCGCGTCGAAGCTCATCGAGCACGCGAACCAGAACGGCGGGCCGGACAACATCACCGCGATCCTCGCGCGCTGGGTCGACGACTCGGCCACGTAGCCCTACGTGCCTGCGGTGTGAGTGTCGTCGTGACGCCGCCAGAAGAGACGCCTGACGCAGCGAGGTCGCCGCTCTCGTATCCGGCGTTCCGGGTGCTCTGGCTGGCGGGAACGGTCTCGTTCATCGGCTCGTTCGTGCAGAACGTCGGTGAGGCGTGGCTGATGATGGACCTCACGAAGAGCCCGCTCCCGGTGGCGATCCTCTCGACGGCGTTCGTCGGCGCGTCGCTGCTCATGACGCTGCCCGCCGGCGTGCTCGCCGATCGCTACGACCGCCGGACCATCGCCTTCGTCTCGCAGATCGTCCAGATGGCGGCGGCGCTGATGATGGCGGTGCTCTCGTTCACCGGCCACATCACGCCCGGCGCGCTCGTCTTCGGCGTCGCGCTCCTCGGCCTGGGCATGGCGCTCGGCGCGCCGGCGCTGGTCACGCTGATCCCCGAGCTCGTTCCACGCGAGCTGGTGGCGGAAGCGGTGTCGCTGAACTCCGTCGCCTACAACCTCGCGCGCGCGGTGGGGCCCGCCATCGGCGGCCTCGTGCTCGCGCACTTCGGTGCGACGACGTCGTTCGTCCTCAACGGCGTGAGCTTCGCGGTGGTGATGGTCGGGCTGCGGATGCATCGCAAGCTCGATCCGCCGCGGAGCCCCAGGTCGATGCCGCCTCTCGCGTCGATGCTCGGCGAGCCGTGGAGGGTGGTGGCGCGCGGCGGCGAGATCCGTCCCATCATCCTCGCGATGCTCCTCTTCTCGCTGGGCGCCGGGATGTTCTATGCGCTCACGCCGGCGTTCGCGAAGGACACGCTCGGCGCGAGCGCGCGCTCGTACGGCCTGATGATCGGTGCGATGGGCGCGGGCGCCGTGCTCGGCGCGTCGATCATGAAGCGCCTCCGCCGTCGACTTTCGCCTCACGTGCTCGTCGCGGCGACGATGGCGGTCTTCGCTGGCTGCGTCGGCGCCCTGTCGCGCGTCTCGTCGGTGCCCGTCGCGATGGCGCTCCTCGTGCCGGCGGGCGCGGGCTGGCTCGGGTCGTTCTCGTCGCTGCAGGCGCTCGTTCAGCTCTGGGCGCCGGAGCGCCTGCGCGCGCGCATCCTCGCGCTCTACCAGGTGTTCCACCTGGCGGCCTGGGCCTCGGCC
This sequence comes from Polyangiaceae bacterium, assembly GCA_043742085.1. Classification (GTDB taxonomy): domain Bacteria; phylum Myxococcota_A; class Polyangia; order Polyangiales; family Polyangiaceae; genus Labilithrix. The sequence goes on along the minus strand of JAYTZB010000859.1, from coordinate 2,688 downwards.
TCGGCCCTGGGCGGCGTCCTGGCGGACCGCCACGGCATCCGCGCCGCCATCACGACCGGCGCCGTCGTCTGCGCAGTTGCGGCCGCGTCGACGTGGAAGCTCGGGTTACCGCGCAGCTTCACGGGGGCAGTCCACCCCGTGTGAGCGCGCCGCCGGTGTCGCCGGGTTTCCGCCACGGCACCCGAAGGATCCGAGGCGCAGTCGGGGGCCCGCCGATCCAGATCTTCAGTCCCCGGATCGCGTGTGTGCCTCCCGCACTACGCGCAAATCCGCGCGCCGGTTCCCGTCATTCCGCGGCATTCGCGCCCGGGTCACTGGCGATCCATCAGGCGGCACGCTCCGGCACATAAGCTGCGAGTACCCCTCTCGTCATGGCGAAGCGAACGCGCAGGTCTGCACGCATCAAGACTCCCCACGGGCCCTGGCCCGTCGTGCTCGTGGCGATGGCTGCCGCTGGACGCGCCGACGGAGGCATCGGCCTCCAGCACCTGCTCGAGGACGCCGGGTTCGCGCAGAAGCCCGCCATGTCGATCATCGTGAAGCGCCCGCGCACGCGGACGGAGCGCGGCGGCATCGTCGACCCGCTCGTCGACGACGTGCTCGATGCGCTGCGTGCCCTCTGCGTGAGCGAGCGCGCCGCCTAGCGAACCGCGGTCGTCATGCGCGTCATGCGGAGCGGACGGCTCTCGCAGCGCGTGAGGTAGCCCTTCGTGAACGACGCGAGGAACGCCGCCGGGCCGCGCAGGCTGGGATTGAGCGTGTCGAGCTCCTCGGGGCCGCTGAACGCGCGGTTCTTGTTCGCCTGCGCCGTCACGCTGCCGTCGGCATCGGCCGAGAACACGAACGCCGCCGAGTCCGTGCCCCACACGCGCGCGCCGGGCCGCGCATCGAGCGCGAAGTGCGGGCTCGTCGCCTGACCGCCGTACGTGTGGAACCGCCACGCATCGGGGATCCCCTTCACCTCGCTGGTCGACGAGAGCAGCGCGGTCACGAGCGTCGGCGAGTCGGTGAGCGAGATCGCCTCCGAGCTCGAAGCCGCGCGATCATGAAGTCGTGCGACGAGGTCCGTGACCGCGGTCGGATGTGGCGCAGCCGCTGCGAGCGCGCGCGGCAGGTAGATGACGTACGGCACGTGGGCGCGGCTCTTCTCCTCGGGAGAGCCCGGCCACAGGAACATCTCGCTCGTCGCGTGGTCGGCCGAGAGGATGACCACGCTGCGATGCGCCAGCGGTGATCGCTCGAGGTCGTCGAGCAGCTCACCCAAGGCGTGATCCGCGTAGGCCATCACGGCGAGCCGGCTGCAGTCGTCTTCCTTCGCCGATGGGCTCTTCTCGCACGCCGCCGCCGCTCGCGCGGCAACGTCGGGCGGCATGTCGGTGGGCGCCGAGAACGGCGAGTGGCCGCTGAGCGTGAGCACGAACTCGTAGGTCGGGCGCGTGGCCGCGGACGCATGCGCGAGCGCTTGCGTGTAGAGTGCACGATCCGAGACGCCGCGCCAGCTACCGATGGGGAGCCCGGCCGGCATGTCCGCAGCCTGCGTGACCTCGACGCCGTGATAGCGGAAGAAGTCGAGCATGCTGTCGTAGGTCATGTCCGACGCATAGAACGCGTGCGTGTCGAAGCCGCCGTCGGCGAGGACGTCGGGCAGGCAGCGCAGCGGAAAGTGTCCGAGGTCGCGCGCGACGGCGATGTTGAACGGCAGGCTCCCGATCCCGCACGTGAGCGAGGAGAGGTTCTGCGCCGTGCGAAATCCCCCCTGAAAAGCGCTGCGAAACGCGATGGTCCGCTCGCGATCGGCGTAGAGCCGCGACATCACCGGCGTCAGCTCGGGCGGCGCGAGCGGCTGCAGCGCGTGGATGTCGTCGGCGCGAAAGCTCTCCATGGCGATCTGGAAGACGACGAGCGGCTCCGCTGCGCTGCGGCGATCGAACAACGCCGACGAGAGCGCCTCGAGGTCGTCCAGCAGCTCGTCGGACTTGCTGCCGCGCGCGCGCACATGGTCGAGAGGGCGCGCGAGGGGATGCGCCGAAGCGCATGGCTCGCTGCTCTCGAACGCCACCAGCCGATCGAGCGCTTCGGGCGCGTAGCCGAGCGTGCGCAGACCCGCGCGCTTCTCTTCCGCGGAGAAGCTGGCGCTTCGTGAGGAGAAGAGCAGGCGCATGCCGTCGGTGATCGGCGTGTGGTTCGGGAACGGGAACCGCCCGAGCGCGACGTTCTCGATCGGCGAGCGCGTCTCCGCGTAGCTCCCGGTCCGCGGAAAGACCACGCGACCGAGCTTGACGATCTCGCATGCGCCTCCGAAGAGGAAGAGGCCCGCGAGCGCGAACCCGACGACGCTCGCGCGCGAGCGCAGGTCGCGCGCGCGCCGGCCATGGAGATGGAAGAGAACGGCGGACGCGAGCAGCGCGAGCGCGCTCGTCTTCCAGTACCGGTCGAGGAGCAGCGTGGGCAAGGACCCGGTCACGAACGACGAGCTGGCGAGCGCGACCTTGGTCTCGAGGTAGGTCGGGTACAGGCCGCGCTCGAGCTTCGATTCGATGGCGCCCACCGAGAACATCCATGCCGACACGAGCAGCAACGTTGCGAGCGTGGTGGTGACGATCCGCGACGCGCGCCGTCGTTCGAATGCCGCGCCCACGGCGAGCGGCAGGATGAAGGCGACGAGGACCGGCGGTCCCACGTAGAGGA
>JAYTZB010000858.1:0-9178 GCA_043742085.1 Polyangiaceae bacterium | reverse complement strand
GCTGCGCAGCCACGCGCGACCATCGGGGCTCGCGTCGATGGTCTCGGGCACCACGAAGTCCTCGACGAGCACGGTGCGCGGCTCGGCATGCGCGGCGGTAGCGACGGTCACCGCGGCCGCGGCGGTCAGCGACGAGAGCGCGAGGACGTGGAATCGCACCATGACGATCCTATGCGAATCGTCAGAGCCGCAGCACGACGACGATCACGTTCGCCACCGAGCCGAGCAGCGTGAGGTTCACGATCGCGACCGGCAGCAGGTGCAGCAAGAAAGGTGCAAACTGCAGCCTTCCCAGGCTGCCGCACAGCGTGTTCTGCGGATTGCCGACGAGCGTGGCCACGCTTCCCATCCACCCCACCACGAGCGGCGCGAGGAGGGCGCAGACCGCGTCGTTGGTCACCACGGCAGCGACGAGGCCGGAGCCCCAGACGAGCGCGCCGACGAGCCGCCGCTTGGTCTTCGCGCGTGCCACCGCGATGCGCCCCGCGCGCTCGAAGAAGCCGTCGAGCGAGAGGGACGCCCCCATGCCCATGAGCGCGAGCAAGAGGACGATGGTGTGTGATCGACGGCGCGCGCCGCCTCGTCGGGGGTGATCGCCCCTACCGCCACGGCCAGGACCGCGCCGACGATGGCCCCTGCCGGGCACGTGTGCTCGCCAGGCGGCTTGACAGCCCGCCGCATTGCTCGCCATCCTCTTGTTTTCCTTCGGGGAGAGGCGGTCGTGAATGGGCGAGTCGGGCGGTCGCAAGTGGACGAGCGCGGAGGTGCGCGCGAAGCACAAGGAGTTCCTCTTCCCGAGCGTCGGGACCTTCTATGAAGAGCCGGTCTGCCTCGACTCGGGCAAGGGCGCGCGCCTCAAGGACCTCGACGGGCGCGAGTACCTCGACTTCTTCGGCGGCATCCTCACCGTCTCGCTCGGTCAGGCGCACCCCAAGGTCAACGCCGCGCTCCACGCGCAGATCGATCGCCTCGGGCACGTCTCGACGCTCTATCCCACGGTCGGAATCGTCGAGCTCGCCGAGAAGCTCATCAAGCTCGCTCCCGGCAAGATTGGACAGGCCGGCAAGGCCTTCTTCACGGCGAGCGGCACCGAGGCCGACGAGACCGCGGTCGCCCTCGCGCAGATCGCGACCGGACGCCAGGAGCTCATCGCGCTCCGCCACGGCTATCACGGTCGCTCGATGCTCGCGCAGTCGCTCACCGCGCACGCGAAGTACCGCGCGGTCTCCACGCAGATCGCCGGCATCAAGCACGCGCACTCTCCGTACTGCTACCGCTGCCCTTACGGCGCGACCGTCGAGCATTGCGGCTTCAAGTGCGCGACCGACATCGAGGACCTGATCCAGACCACCACCACCGGCCAGATCGCCGGCTTCCTCGCCGAGCCCATCCAGGGCGTGGGCGGCTTCATCGTCGCGCCCGACGGCTACTTCAAGGTCGCGGTCGACATCGTGAAGAAGTACGGCGGCCTCTTCATCTGTGACGAGGTCCAGACCGGCTTCGGTCGCACCGGCGGCAAGATGTGGGGCATCGAGCATCATCCCGGCGTCGAGCCCGACATCATGACGATGGCGAAGGGCATCGCGAACGGCATGCCCATCGCGGCGTGCCTCGCGACCGTCGCCGTCGCCGATACCTGGAAGGCCGGCAACATCTCGACGTTCGGCGGCAACCCCATCACCACCGCCGCCGCGAGCGCCACCATCGACGTCATCGTCGAGGAGCAGCTGACCGACAACGCCACCGTCATGGGCAAGGTCCTTCGTGACGGCCTCGATGCCATGAAGAAGAAGTACGGCAAGGTCATCGGCGAGGTGCGCGGCAAGGGTCTCATGCAGGCCCTCGAGCTCGTCGTCGACGAGACCGCGAAGAACCGCACGCCCGACGCCGCCTCCACGTCGCGGCTCTTCGAGGAGTCCAGGAAGCAAGGCCTCCTCATCGGTCGCGGCGGCCTCTACGGCAACGTGATCCGCATCGCCCCTCCGCTCAACGTCACGCGTCCCGAGATCGACGAGGGCCTGAAGGCGCTCGACGCATCCTTCGCCGCCTTTGCCGAGACCACGCCATGAGCAACGCAGTCGATGGAAGCGCGCGAGGCGGACGCCTCACGCAGGGTGTCTCGAAGGACCGCCTCGAGAGCGAGCTCCTGGACAAGAAGCCGCTCTATTCGGCCGCCGAGGCGCGCGCCGAGGCCGAGCGCTGCCTCTACTGCGTCGACGCGCCGTGCATCAAGGCGTGTCCCACCGAGATCGACATCCCGACCTTCATCAAGAAGATCGCGTCGGGCAACGTGCGCGGCAGCGCGAAGACCATCTTCGAGCAGAACCTCCTCGGCTACTCGTGCGCGCGCGTTTGTCCGGTCGAGGTGCTCTGCGTCGGCGATTGCGTCTACAACGGGTGGGGCCGCGACCCGATCCAGATCGGTCGCCTCCAGCGCTTCGCCACCGAGACCGCGACCGCTGCGGTGAAGGGCGGAGCTCCGCCCGTGATGAAGCGGCACGTCGACATCGGCCGCGCGTCGAAGAAGGTGGCATGCATCGGCGCGGGGCCTGCTTCGCTCGCCTTCGCCGGCTACCTCGCGCTCGAGGGCCATCAGGCGGTGGTCTTCGAGAAGAAGTCGGTCGCGGGCGGCCTCAACACCACCGGCATCGCCCCGTACAAGCTCCACGCCGACGACGCGGTCCACGAGGTGGAATTCGTGCAGTCCCTCGGCGTCGAGGTGGTGACGGGCGTCGAGGTCGGCGACAGCGACGGCGCAGGTCGAATCTCCGGCAAGAAGCTCCTCGAGACCTACGACGCGGTGTTCCTGGGCGTCGGTCTCGGCGCGGACACGAGCCTCGGCATCCCTGGCGAGAACGGCCCTGGCGTGTTCGGCGCAACGGCGTGGATCGAGAAGATGAAGCTCGGCATGAGCGTCGCCGACAAGGGCGAGATCGCCGGCAAGAACATCGTCATCGTCGGCGGCGGCAACACCGCCATCGACGTCGCGCGCGAGTGCGCGCAGCTCGGCGCGCTCCACGTGGCGATGCTCTATCGCCGCGGCACCGAGCACATGAGCGGCTACGGCCACGAGATGGAGGGCGCCCGCGTCGAGGGCGTTCGCCTCGTCACCAACGTTCAGCCGGTGGCCTTCGTTCGCGAAGGAAGCAGCGAGAGCGAGCGCGCGAGCGGCAAGCTCATCGCGCTGCGCGTGGCCAGGACCGACGAGAACGCGAAGCCCATCGCCGGCACCGAGCACGACATCCCGTGCGACATGGTCGCGCTCGCCATCGGTCAATCCAAGCACGATCGCCTCCGCGACGTCGCGAAGCAGCTCCCGGGCGTCGAGCTCGACGAGCGCGGCTGCGTCGCCTGCGATCCGAAGAACGGGCAGACCGGCAACGCGAAGGTCTTCGCGGGCGGCGACTGCATCAACGGCGGCAAGGAAGTGGTCAACGCAGTCGCCGACGGCCGCAACGCGGCACGCACGCTCCTCGAGCGATGGGCCAGCGCCTCGGTCAGCAGCACCATCTCGCACACGGGCGCGGAGTAACTCATGGCAGATCTCAGCATCGACTTCGCCGGCATCAAGAGCCCGAACCCGTTCTGGCTCGCGTCGGCGCCTCCCGCCAACAGCGGCGAGCAGATCATGCGCGCCTTCGACGCGGGCTGGGGCGGCGCCGTCTGGAAGACCCTCGGCGATCCCATCGTGAACGTCACGAGCCGCTTCGGCGGCGTCGACTACGACGGCAAGAAGCTGATGGGGCTCAACAACATCGAGCTCATCACCGACCGCCCGCTCGAGGTGAACCTGCGCGAGATCCGCGAGGTCAAGAAGCGCTACCCCAAGAACGTCATCATCGCGTCGCTGATGACCGAGACGAAGCACGACTGGAAGGTCCTCATCCAGAAGTGCGAGGACGCCGGCGTCGATGGCCTCGAGCTGAACTTCGGCTGCCCGCACGGGATGTGCGAGCGCGGCATGGGCTCGTCGGTCGGACAGGAGCCGCGTCTACTCCAGGAGATCACGAGCTGGACGAAGGAGTTCGCGAAGACCCCGGTCCTCGTGAAGCTCACGCCCAACACCGGTGACATCCTCGAGCCGGGGCTCGCCGGCGTGCGCGGCGGCGCCGACGGTCTGTCGCTCATCAACACCATCAAGAGCATCATCGGCGTCGACCTCGATCTCCTCGTCCCGGTGCCGCGCGTCGCCAACGCCTCCACCAACGGTGGCTACTGCGGCCCCGCCGTGAAGCCCATCGCGCTCCACATGGTCGCGGCGCTCGCGCGCGATCCCGGCATCAAGATCCCCATCTCGGGCATCGGCGGCATCTCGAACTGGCGCGACGCCGCGGAGTTCATCGCGCTCGGCTCGACCAGCGTGCAGGTGTGCACCGCGGTCATGCACTACGGCTATCGCATCGTGGAGGACCTCATGGAGGGCCTCTCCGAGTATCTCGACTCGAAGGGCATGAAGAGCGTTAGCGAGCTGCGTGGTCGGGCCGTAAAGGGCTACCAGGAATGGGGCGATCTCGATCTCAACTACCAGCTGATCGCCAAGATCGACCCCAAGATCTGCATCGGCTGCCAGCTCTGCGTGACCGCCTGCAACGACGGCGCGCACCAGTGCATCTTCACGGGCCCCGACGACAAGCCGCGCCCGCCGCACGCTCACTCCATCGGACCGGCGAGGGCCCCGAAGCCCCTGCCCATCGGCCTCATCGCCGGCGATCGCGTGCCGTGGGTCGACGAGCCGGAGTGCGTCGGCTGCAACCTCTGTCAGCTCGTGTGCCCGGTTCCGGGCTGCATCACGATGCACGAGGAGCGCAAGGGCGCCCCCGAGACGTGGAACGACCGCGTCGCGGCGGGGCGCGACAAATTGCCGGGTGGTATCCACGACGGCGAGACCGGACACTGACAAACGATGGCTGACGCGCTGAACCACATCCACACCCTCCAGGAGGGCGAGGAGCTCGTGCGTCGCATCCTCGATGCGGTGCCGGGTGGCGTGGTTCACGTCGCGAAGGACGGCGCGATCCGCAGCGCCAACGTCGACGCACTACGCATCCTCGGGATCCGCTTCGACGTCCTGGCGAAGCGCTACATCACCGATTTCGATACCGAGACCATCCGCGAGGACGGAAGCCCCTTCCCTGCCGCCGAGTATCCGGTCGCCGTGGTCCTCTCGACCGGCAAGTCGAGCGGACCCACCACACTGGGCGTGCGCAAGCAGAACGGCGACCTCTCGTGGGCGGTGTTCCGCGCGGAGCCCGTGCTCGATGCCGACGGCAGTCTCGCCGGCGCCGTCGTCACGTTCCTCGACATCACCGAGCGAAAGCGCATCGAGGAAGAGCGGCGGCGAAGCGAGCAGAAGTGGCGCATCCTCGCCGAGAACCTGCCCGACTTCGTCCTCATGACGGACGTGAACGCGAAGATCCTCTTCATCAATCGCGTGCTCGATCAGTTCCAGTTGGATCACGTGCTGAACACGTCGGCGTACGAGTTCGTCGATCCCGCCGGGCGCGACGACTATCGCCGCCGCTTCGAGGAGACGGTCGCTTCTCAGCGCCCTGCGCGCTTCGAAGCGCGCGCCTTGGGCGCCGAAGGCAAGTACGTCTGGTACGAGACGCAGCTGGTACCCATCGTCGAGAGCGGCGAGGTGACGAACGTGCTCTGCGTGTCGCACGACATGACGGAGCGGCGCCAGATGCTCGCCAGCCTCGCCGAGAAGGAGCGCCTCGCGAGCGTCGGCATGCTCGCCGCCAGCGTCGCGCACGAGATCATGAACCCGCTCACGTATGTGCTCGCGAACCTCGACTTCGTCGTAGGCGAGCGCTCCGTCGATCCGGCGCGCAACACCAAGGCGCTCGTGGAGGCGCGCGAAGGCGCGCGCCGCATGCAGCAGATCGTCTGGGATTTGCGGGCGCTCGGGCGCACCGGTGGCGAGGAGCTGTTCTATGTCGATGCGCGAACGGTCCTCGAGATCGCGCTGCGTCTCTCGGGGCCCGAGGTGGGGCGCACCGCGAGCGTGATCCTCGAGCTCGACGAGGTGCCGTGTGTCCTCGCGAGCGAGTCGCGGCTCTGCCAGGTGTTCATCAACCTCCTCGTCAACGCCGCGCAGGCGATGGAGACGCGCGTCGCCGAAGGCCGGCAGATCCGCATCAAGACCTTGCATGACGAGGGCGCGAACCTCGTGGGCATCGAGGTCTCCGACAATGGCGAGGGCATCGCCGCCGACCGCCTGACGCGCATCTTCGAGCCCTTCTACACGACGAAGGCGTCCGGCACGGGGCTCGGGCTCTCGATCTGCCGCGACATCGTCGAGCGCATGGGCGGTCGCATCGACGTCGTGAGCAACGTCGGGACCGGCACCTCATTCACGGTCTGGCTCTCCACCGCGCGCGTCACGGCCGGCAGCGCGAGCGCGACACAAGCCTCTGCGTGAGCGCGCGCGGCGTGCAGAACCTCAGCGAGAGCGAGGAGCGCTGACGGGATCGACGAGCGAGTCGCGGACATCGCTCGCACGGCGTCGAGCCAGGTGCGCGTAGCCCCACGCGGGAGCGAGCGCGCCGAGGAGCGCGCCGGCCACCGCGGCGATCGAAGGAGCCGCGGCGACCTCGATGACGTGCCCGAAGAGCCACGCGAGGACGCCGGCGATGGCGGCGACGGTGAGCGTTCCGGCGAGCGCGGCGATCCAGACCGTGAGACGGCTCGTGAGCGCGAGGCGCAAGAGAACGAGCGTCATCGCGCCCGCGCCGAGGGCGAGCCACGCGGCGTGAACGGCAAGACGGTCCCATCCGGCGACCATGATCGCGAGCGCGATGGCGACCGCGGCAGCGGCGTTCGACCACGCGGCGATCTCGGCGGCGCGTCCTTCACGCGACTCGTCGAAGATCGCGTGACGGAGCGTGCGGAGGGCGCGCGCCCCGAATCGAGATGGCGATCCTGGAGCGCGGCTCACCCCGGATCGACGTGCGAGCCGGGTCGCCTATTCGCTCCGGCGGCGAAGTGCTCGAAATGCATGCCAATCGGGCGGTCGGCACGCGCTTGGTACGCGGTCGGTGTCAGTGCCACAAATCGAGCGCGAGCGGAGCGTCGAGCTCGTCGGCGGTCAGCGCCGCTTCCCTCGCGCGGAGGCTGAGGAGCGGCACCGAGCCCGCGCCGGGGCTCGCCGCGTTCGGCTTGTAGGTCTGGCTCGCGCCCGGGAACGTGCCCGCGCGGACCTCGTTCACGTACGTGGTGAACGCGTCGACGGCGGCGTCGCCGAGGTTGGCGAAGCGCTTGGCGAACTTCGGCTGATGACCGCGCGACAGACCGAGGAGGTCGGTGCACACGAGCACCTGGCCGTCGCACTCGGCGCCGGCGCCGATCCCGATGGTCGGGATCGACACGAGCGCGGTGACCTGTGCGGCGAGATCCGGCGGGATGGCCTCGAGCACGATGGCGAACGCGCCGGCCTGCTCGAGCGCGAGCGCATCGGCAAGCACCTTCTCGGCGCCGTCCTGGCCGCGACCCTGCACCTTGAAGCCGCCGAGCGCATGCACGCTCTGCGGCGTGAGCCCGATGTGCCCGACGACGGCGATGCCGGCGCGCACGATGCGATGAACGTGCTCGGCGACCTCCTGGCCGCCTTCGAGCTTGATGCTCTCGCAGGCGCCTTCCTTCATCAGCTTGCCGGCGCTCTCGACCGCCTGCTGCGGCGACACCTGGTAGCTCATGAACGGGAGATCGCCGACGAGATGCGCACGACCGAGGCCGCGCGCGACGGCGCGGCAGTGGTATGCCATCTCGTCCATCGTGACGGGGATGGTGGTGGTCAGCCCCTGCACGACCATGCCGAGGGAGTCACCGACGAGGACCATGTCCACGCCTGCCTCGTCGACGAGGCGCGCCATCGTGTAGTCGTAGGCCGTGACCATCGCGATCTTCTCGCCGCTCGTCTTGCGTGCGCGCAGATCGGGGACCGTGACCTTCTTCGCTGGCGAAGAACCGCTCGAGCCGTACATTTTCAACTGGTCGCGGCCTCGTCGCCGGGGTCCGCGCCTTTCTGCTGGGATCTCTAGCGCCGAGAATGGCCTGGGACAAGGATCGATGTCGCGCCCCCACGCTGGATGGCCTAGAAGGGGCGTCGACGGATGAGGCCGATTCTTCGTATTTCTGGGCGTCTTTGGCTGACGGGGCTGCTCGTGCTCGCGTCCGGTCTGGCTGCTGCCTGCGACCGTGCCCCCTCGGCGGACGGCCTGAAGGAGTGGACGCCCACCGACCACGACGGTGAGAAGAAGAGCGCCAAGCAGGGCCCGAAGGTCAGCGGCGGCGACGGCGGCGGCGCCGCCGGCCTCGTCGACCTGACGTGGCGAAGCCAGTGCCAGTCGTGCCACGGGGCCGAGGGCCGGGGCGACGGCCCGCAGGGTGCGATGTTCAAGGCCGCAGACCTCGGCCGCGAGGAGTGGCAGTCCAAGGTGAAGGACGACGAGATCGCCGCCACCATCACCGCCGGCAAGGGCCGGATGCCCAAGTTCGAGCTGCCGGACGAGATCGTGAAGGGCCTCGTCGTACGTGTGCGGTCGTTCCGTGGGCAGTGACGGCGACGAGCCCGTCCGCGAATCGCCGCTCCCTGTTCGACCGGTCCGGCGGCGGAAGCTGCTCCCGTTCCTCGTCCTCGGCGCCGGCGCGCTGATCGCCGGGTATCTCTCCTCGAAATCGCCGCGAGATCAGCACCTTCGCCTGGTCCTCGGCCCGCGCGCCGCCGAGGTCACCGGCCTCGAGGTGCAGTACGTCGCGGAGGACGGCGACCTGGCGCGCGACGCCCGGATGACCTTCGTCGCGGGCGAGGCGCCCCGCATCGTCTCGCACGAGCCCCAGCTGGCGGACGGCGAATACCGCCTCCGGATCGACCTCGACACACGGGAAGGTCGCAGATCGGTGGAAAGGCGGGTTACCCTTGGGGGCGGGACCACCCAGGTCGACGTCACCAACGTCCTCTCGGCCTCGCCCTCGCCCGTTACGAATCCCCACCTCCCGCCCCCGACCGCACCGTGAACGAGCCCAAGGAAGAAGCCACCGACAGCCCGGGATCCGCGGACGCCGCTGCTCCGCCGGCCTCGCCTTCGGATGCGCCTGCCGACTCCGCCAAGTCGGAGGTCGAGCGCGCGCCGCACTCGAAGCGTTCGCGCTTCGAGTCGTCGCACGAGATCTCGAC
>JAYTZB010000857.1:0-5505 GCA_043742085.1 Polyangiaceae bacterium | reverse complement strand
GCGCGAGCCCGCTGCCCTCCACGGCGGCGTGGGCGACGGAGTCCACCTCGGACATCAGCAGCAACGTCAGCATCGACACGACGTTCGCGAAGGGCCAGGCCTTCAGCAGCTGGCTCGATGAAGTGCAAGCGACGACGGCGCCGAAGTCCGGCATCGTCGACATGACGGCGCTGCGCACGAGCGTCACGCAGGTGCCCGGCATCGGCGGCGGTGCAGACACGTCGCGCCGCTGGCTCTACACGCCGACCGGCCCCAAGTTCTACTCGTTCAACACGCCCATCGGCACGCCGCCCGCGCAGCAGTGTGGGCGCGGCGTCTTCACCGACATCCACGTCTCGAGCGGCGACCTCCAGGGCGGGACGTTCCCCGCGAACTGCACGACCGCCGGCTTCACTCCTCAGGAGAAGGCGCTGCTCTTCCTGATGATGGATCTCGCCTCGTGCATCCAGGACGACAAGACCCCGCCGGCGCCGCCGCCGCCGGTCAGGTAGGAGCGCGATGCATTCGCCATTGCTCGGTCGAACCTTCTCCATGTGCACGCGCTACCTTCTGGTCGTCGCGCTCGTCGCCGGCGCCATCGCGGCGCCCGGCTGCGGCTCCAGCGATGGCGGCGTCGTCCCCGACGTCGGCGCGAGCTCCGATGGCGGCATGACCACCGGCGACGGTGGCGCGGCCGCCGCCGACGGCGACGCGACCGCCGGTGACATCACGAGTGACCTCGATGCCAGGGCCGCGGGCGATGCCAAGGCCGGCGCCGATGCCAAGGGGGCCACGCCCTACGTGTCTCTCGGCACCGCTGGAAACTTCGTGGTGCTCGCGGGCTCCGCGATCACGAGCACCGGCATGACGGTCGTCGACGGCGACGTCGGCATCAGCCCAGGGACGGCCATCACCGGGTTTCCGCCCGGCGTCGTGACCGGCACCGTCCATGTGGCCGATGCCGTGGCGGCCACCGCGAAGCAGGACCTCAACGACGCGTACACCGACGCGGCGAGCCGTAGCGGCGCGCCGGTGACGCTCGCGGGCGACCTGGGTGGGCTGACCCTCGGCCCAGGCCTCTACTACTCGGCGTCGTCGCTCGGCCTCGACTCCGGAGACCTCACGCTCGACGCCGCCGGCAACGAGGACGCGATCTGGGTCTTCCAGATCGGCTCCAGCTTCGTCACGACGCCGAACCGTCAGGTGATCCTGATCGGCAAGGCGAGGCCCGACAACGTGTTCTGGAACGTGGGCACGTCGACGACCATCGGCCTCGGCTGCACGGTCTTCGGCAACTTCCTCACCCAGGTAGCCACGACGTGGTCGGACATCGACGTGCGAGGACGTGACGAGGACGCGAAACATCTCTGCGGAGCTGACCGAGCGCGTGCGGACGCGCGACGACGACTTCGAGCGTCAGTGGAACGACGGGATGGTGGAGCGCTTCGAGCAGGACCTCCGCCAGACACGCGAGACGATAGCCGCTCTGGAAGAGCCGTTCGGCAGGCCCATCGCGGAGCACCTCGCCGATCTCCGGAGTAAGCTCGCTCGCGCGCGCAGCGAGGCGGAGCGCAAGCGCATCGAGAGTGCGCTCGGCGAAGCCAACCTCGTCGAGATCATGGTCGCCCCACTTCGGTGGCAGCGAGCGCGGGACGAGCACCTCATCGAACGCCTTCGCGCTCCGGCGGCGCGCTCCGAGCCCGTCGAAGTCTTCACGTGCCTCGCGCCCTGAGTGGTCGACGGCAAGCTCACGCCGGCGAGAGCGCTAGTCCTCGTACGCGCCGAGGGTGAAGTCCTCCGGCGCTTTTCGGATGTCCTCTTCGAGGCGCACGCGCAGGGGCTCGTCGTCGACGGCGTAAAAGTGCGCCGACAGCTCCTCGAGCACCTTCGCGGCTAGCTCGTCGGCGGCGCCTTCCCAGAGCTTCGCTTCGCGCGCGACGGCGAGCGCGCGCTCGACGAGCGCGGCTTTTTTCGGGGCGCCCATGCGCTTCAGGCCGGCGAGCGCGAACGTGACCTCCTCGCGCTCCATGGCGCGGTGATCCGGCGCGCCGAAGAGCGCAGCGACGCCGGCATCGGCCACGAGCGTCTCGAGGACGTGGACCGCGAGCAGCCGCTGCCAGCGCGCGCTGAGGCACCGGCCGTACGCCTCCGCGTTCGGCACGCGACCCGATGCGACCGCGCGTCGAGCTCGCCCCTGCACGACGCGCAGCATGAAGGCCACGAGCTCGCCCGAGGGCTGGCTCGTCATCTTCTCGATCGTGAGCGGACCGAACACCGCGGCGTCGTGCGCGGCGGACGCGGTGCGCACGCTCTGCTTCCAGAACTCGTTGAGCTCGCCGGTCTTCAGCGCCTTCACCGCGCGCTTGACCGCCTCGCGAAGCGCGGTCTTCAGCACGTCCGCGGAGTGACCCTTCGCCTGCTCGACGATCCGTGGCGGACTGCCGAGACGCTTGGCGAGCGCCTCGTCGACGGCGCTCGCGACCTGCGCGTCGAGCGCGGCGTCGCCGGACTCCAGCAGCAGGACGGCGTCGGCGCTCGTGAGGTCGGGCACGAAACTGGGTCGGTCCTTCGCGGCGCCATAGGCGAGGACGGTCACCAGGATCGGAAGGCGCTCGTGACTGCCTTTGCCGTCGAACGAGAGCGAGAGCTCGCGCCGCTCCCAGCCGTCGCGCGCGAACGGGAGACGCTGCTCGCTCAGACCGGGCACCGTCGCGACGCGCTCATCGGCGCGCGCACCGGCAGCACCGAACGCGATGAGCTCGAGATGCCATCCGTCTACGCGTCGTTGCAAGGCTCCATCGACGCTACCAGCTTCGTTCGCACGCGAGGATGGTCGCCGGCGAAAAAGTTGGTGTGCGACGAGGTGCACGATTGGTGCGCCCGTACGCACGCGCGCATGTCGAGCCTCGTCGGGCCGGCCATGGTCTCAATCCGGCTGGCACGTCACGCTCACGATGCCGCCGGCCCCCTCCGAGCAGGTGGTGGTGATGCCGCATCTGAAGTGTGCCGACACGCAGGTGCAGCTCCGGTCATCGCGGCACGGCTCGGGGAGCGGCTTGCATGGCTGGCGCGGGTCGAAGCCGCCGACACCGGCGTAGTCGTCGATGCACATTTCGGTGGCAGGATCGCAGGCGACGCCGGGAGAGGGGCCGGAGCGGCACGGGGCGGTGGTCGGCAATGGCGGCGTCGTGGGCACCGAGCCGTCCGCTCCGGCTTCCTTGCCGGCGTCACCTCCGATGCCTTGCGTGGTGGAGCCGCCACCACACGCCGCGCAGAAGAGCAGGAAAACCGCGGTAGACCGAAGAGCTTCGATGACCATGCGTGGCCAAACGCGCGGGTACCGGAGAATGGACGAAGGAAAATCTCGCTCATCCCGCTTTGAGACGGAAGTGGAGCGCCTGCACGCCGGACGCGAACCGCTGCGTCGACAGGAGCTCGAGCTGCCGCGCGCTCGACAGGCCATGAAACAACGTGGGCCCGCGGCCGCTGATGACGGGATGAACGACGATGCGGTACTCGTCGATGAGCCCCATCTCCTCGAGCGCAGCCGAGAGCTTGGGCGCTCCGACGAGGACACCTCGCTCGGTCTTCGCTTTCAGCGTCGCTGATCGCCTCACGAAGATCACCTTCCACCTTGATGGTGTTCTGCCACGGAAATTCGCTCCGCGAGCCCGACACGACCTACTTCGTCTTCGCCTCGAGCTTCTGCGCCCACTCGCGCATCGCGCGCGGCGCCTTCTCGTCGCGTGCCACCGCGGGCCAGGCTCCCTCCATCAGCTCCTAGGTGTTGCGCCCGAAGTGCATCGCCCCGCTCTCATCCATGCGCTGGGTCCAGCAGTCGTGCAGCTCGTCGTCCACGATCCCCTGGGTGTGATCGATGCACCCGTCCAGCGTCACGTTGAGACCGAAGGTGAGGAGGCCCATGGCCTGAGATTCTACGCCACGTCAGCCGCCGCTCAGGGGAACGTGACGTCGTCGGTGCTGGTCACGACGCCGGACGCCGACTGCGCGCGCGACACGATGCGATACGTGCCGTCCGGCAGATCGAGGCCGGAGTGGGTGTTGAAGGCGCAGTTGAGCTGCGTGAACGTGCCGTCGGGGTTCTTGTGCGAGATGTTCGCGCTGCCCTTCACCATCGTCTTGCCGCCGCCGGCTTGCGTGACCTCGACGTCGTCGATCTCGAGGCGGTTCAGCGAGAACGAGTTCGTTACCCCGGCCACGGTCGGCTGTACGAGGTCGATGCCGTACGCGTTCAAGCCGACCGGCGCGCGGCTGCCCTGCGGCACCACGAACGCGGCGTTGGGCGAGCCGTCCGCGTTGCGGACCGGCACGGAGGCCGTCGTGGCGCCGGCCCGCACCGACGTGGGCGTGCAGTTGGTCGGGGTCGGGTACGACGCATCGTAGGCATCCAGCGCGATCGCGACGTGCGAGACGGGAAGGACCACCTCGGCGAGCGCGCCCTGCGTGATGACCACGTCCTTGCCGGTCGCCTCGCTGTTCGGCGTCACGACGACCTTGCCCGCGAGAGCGAGCAGCGACGCGCCCGTGGGAGCCTTCTGCCAGGGCATGCCAGCCCCGAGGTAGCCGCCCGAGCCGCCTTCGGGTGCGAGCGCCACCTGGGTGTTGCCGAGCGTGACCGGCTCGGCGAACCGAACGCGGAGGCCGCCCAGCTTGTGCTGGATGACGGTGCCCGCGGTGATCACGTTCGAGAGCTGCTGGTACATCAGGTAGCCGTCGCCGTAGTAGCCGGCCGACGACTGCAGCATGTACGTACCGGGGACCTTCTCGATGCGGTCACCTGCCTTGATGGCGGCACTGTCGAATGTGAACGTCCCGTTGAAGCCAGTGGCGTTGAAGCCCGGCGCGACGAGGTCGAAGGCGCCGTTTCCGCCCTTCGGCGTGACCTTCTTCTTGACGTCGCTCTCGGTCGCGTCGGCGTTCTCGCCGTCGCCGGTGGGGCTGGCGCACGCGAAGAGGGAGAGCGACGAAGACGCGAGGAGCAGGCCAAGAAGAAGGTGCGAGCGGTTCATGGCCGAGTGGTACCCGGCGCGGTGGGAAATCCTTCCCTACATTGTCTCGCCGTCCGGCCTGGGCCGTGGCTCCTGGGCGCGAGGACACCTCCTGTAGGAACGGCGAGTGCGTCTTTCAGCCCGTTGCGTATGGCCTGGTGCGGGTACGACGGCGCCAGGTAGCGGCCACGTCGCTGAGGTCGGTTTCCTCCAGGGCGCCGACACCACCTCGGCGGATTCATCTCTGGGGATGACTGCGTTCATCCCCAGGGATGAACGCACGCGCGACCGCGCGGAGCAGCGCTCAGAGTTGGGAAGCGCCTTGACACCTGAGCGATCGGAAAAAGGACATGGTGGCGGGTGGACGCTGGCCTGCGACTTATCGAAGGTAACGTTGCGCGACATCTACACCGCTCTGGGCTGCCCTTCGCTACTCGCCATTGGCAACCGCACGGAGGCCCCCGGCTGCCTTGTCGAAGAAGCGGTCAACGCGACTCTCGACAAGTCCTTCCAGGAC
>JAYTZB010000856.1:0-4690 GCA_043742085.1 Polyangiaceae bacterium | reverse complement strand
CGAGGAGGATTCGTTTCACTTGAGCCTCGCCCGAATGAGCTGGAAGTAGCGGTGAGCAACGCCGCTCGCGCGCGCCGCCTTGGTGACGCTGCCGCCGTGTCGGGCGAGGACGCGCTCGACGTAGCGACGCTCGAACTCCTTCACGACGCGCTCGCGCGCGCTCGGGAACGGAAGGTCGTCCTCGATGACGGCGGAGAGGAAATCGAGGCCGTTGTCCTTCGCCTCTTCGGAGCGATACGCCTGACCGAGCTCGCCGAGCGTCTTCCGCGCGACGACCGCGGCCTTGAGCTCGCGAACGTTGCCGGGCCAGGGGTAGTGCTCGAAGCGCGGGAGGAAGTCCTCGGGGAGCGCCGCGTCGGCCTCGCTCTCGGCGAGCTCGTTCCAGAACAGCTTGGCGAGGAGCGCCACGTCGCCGTCGCGCTCGCGAACCGGCGGCAGCTCGACGCGACCACCGGCCAGGAGGAAGAAGAGGTCGTCGGCGAAGCGACCGCTCGCGACGTCGCGATCGAGGTCGCGGCGGGTGCCGGCGATGATGCGGATGTCGCTGCCGGCGCCCAGCACCTCGCGCAGCTTGGCCTGCACGTCGCGCGGGAGGTTGCCGATCTCGTTGATGAAGAGAACGCCGCCCTTCGCCTGTTCGACGAGGCCGATCTCCGCCGGGCTGCCGAAGAGGCGCGCGTCGAGCTCCTGCGTCGGGAGCGCGCTCGCATCGAGCGTCATGAAGGGAGCATCCTTGCGACGGCTCGCGAGGTGGAGCTCCTCGGCGACGAGCTCCTTGCCGGTGCCGGCCTCGCCCTCGAGGAGGACCGGCTGGTCGCTGGCCGCGAGGCTGGCGAGCACGGGATAGAGCTTCTTCATCGCCGAGCTCTCGCCGATCACGCGACCGAACGAGGCGGCCTGCGCGAGCTCCACGAAGCGCGGGGCCTCGCGCTGCACCTTGATGACGGTGCGACCGACGCGGATCGCCTCGCCGCCGTGGAGGCTGGCTTCCTTGACGGCGACGCCGTTGACGGTGGTGCCGTTGGTCGAGCCGAGCTCGATGATCTGCAGACAGGTCGCGGTCACCGCGAGGGAAGCATGGCGGCGCGAGACCTCGGGGTCGGTCAGGCGCAGCGAGCACACCGGGCTCTGCCCGAGCAGCGCGCGCGGGCCGCTCGCGTCGAGCGTGATGACGAGGCCCGTGTCGGGTCCTTCGACGACGGCGAGAACGAACGTCGACCCCGCAGCGCCGGTGGCCGGCTTGGGGCGCGTGAAGCGCTCACGACGAAGCGTTGCGATGTCACCGGGGCGCGAGACGATGTGCGACGAGCGGTCCATGATGATGCGAGCCTCTTTCAATGACGGGGGTCGAAGAGCCAGGTGGCGGCGGCCAGGGCGATGAACCCGATACCGACGCCGAGCGCGACGTTGGCGACAACGAGCTTGTCGCTGAGCGCGTCACGCGAAGCTTGATCACACGAGGGAGCGCAGGAGCTCCGGAGGTGGTCGGCCTGCGAGTCCGCGTTCAGGCGAACGTAGAACGAGCCACCGAGCGCGAGGAGACCAGTGCCGCCGAGGACGACCGGGAGGACGGGGAAGCGTCCGGACTCGACCTTCGCCTTCTCGGGCGCAGCCGGCGTGCTGCTGACGAATGCGGCGCTGACGGCGCGGTTCTTCTCGCCTTCGCGGGCGACGATGCGGACCTCGGAGACGCCGCCGCCCGCGCGCTCGAAGCGAACGACGTGAGCTCCGGGATCGAGCGTGACGGCATGACCGTCGAGCGCCGAAGCGACCGCTTCGCCGTCGAGCAGGACGCGGGCGTCGGTGACATCGTGGCCGTCGGCGCGGGCCGAGAACACGATGCTGGGCATCGCGGCATCGAGCTCGACGAGGGACCGGGAGCAGTCCTCGCGAACGAGCTCGGGGCAGGTGACGGCGGAGCACGAGACGAAGCTCGCGCGGGCATCGCGCAGCTTGCGTGCAGTCTGCAACGACTGAGCGCGGTCGAGCTGTCCGACGCACTCGGCCTTGGGCGCCGATGCGAGCTCGCTCGCCGCGGAGGGCGCCGCGGGAACCTCCTGCGCGGCGGCGGAAGCCGACACGAGGACGACCGCGCCGAGAAGCGCGGCGGACGCGGAGCGTGCGGTCAGAGACATTCGACCTTGTAGTGGCGGTGCCCTTCGGCATCGACGACGTAGGGGAGGCGACAGGACGCGGGCTTCGCCGTCGTGGCAGCGGCCGGCGCGGCGACCGGAGCGACGGGCTCGACCGGCGCAGCGACCTCGGCAGCGGGCGCGGCGGGCGCGCTCTTCGCGGCAGACTTCGCCGGCGCGCGACCGGGCTTCGTGGCAACGGCCTTCGCGTGCGGTACGGCGACGGCGACGGGCTCGGCGACGGGCGCAAGCACCGCGTTGATGGGCGCGACGGCGGGCGCGGGCGCGGGCTCGACGGCCGCGACCGCCGCCGCCGCATGGTGCGCGGTATCGGCGTGAGCCACGTCGGCGCGCATCGTGCGGCCGACGAGCACGCCGGCGAGCGCGAAGGCCGCGATGCCGAGGACCATGGTGAGGCGCGACGTGCCGGGGATGACGGCGGCGGGAGCGCGGCCGATCGAGACGGGCACGAAGCTCGGGCGCGACGCCATGGTGGCGCGGTGCTCGAGCACGGCGACGATGGCGTCGGGGTTCATCTCCTCGGTGAGGTCACGCGAGCAGCCGATGGCGTTCGCGGGGACGGCGCGCTGCGAGGCGAAGCGCTTGATCCACGAGGAGATCTCGGTGCGCGGCGGAAGGGCGACGAGGCCAGAGATCGCCTCGGCCATGGCGAGCGCGGTCGGGAAGCGGCCGTCGGCATCTTTGCAGATGGCACGCATCACGATGGCGTCGAGCTCGGGCGAGATGCCGGCCACCTTGGTGCTCGGCGCGGGCACGTCGCCGGCGTCGATGCGACGGACGAGGGCCTCCTCGTTCGAGCCCTCGAAGAGGCGCTGGCCGACGAGCGACTCCCAGAGGAGAACGCCGGCGGCGTAGATGTCGACGCGGCGATCGACGCCCTCGCCGAAGAGCTGCTCCGGCGGCATGTACGGGATCTTGCCCTTGATCTCGCCGGCGTTGCTGTGGTGAACGCGACGGCGGGCCTTGGCGACGCCGAAGTCGAGGACGCGCGCGAGGCCGTCGAGGCCGACCATGACGTTCTGGGGAGAGACGTCGCGGTGGATGATCGCGAGTGCCGAGCCGTCGTCGTCGGTCGACTCGTGCGCCTCGTGGAGACCGAGGAGGAGGTCGTGGATGATCGCGCAGGCGACGGCGACGGGGATGCGGTCGCCGGCGTCGCGGACCAACTTGAGGAGGCCGGCGAGCGACTCGCCCTCCACGTACTCCATCACGATCAGGAGCTGGCCGGCGTCCGAGACGATGTCGAGCGTGGGGACGATGTTGGGGTGACGGAGACGAGCGGTGAGGCGCGCCTCGTCGACGAACATCGACGCGAAGGACGGGTCCTTCGCGTACTGCGGGTGCATGCACTTGATGGCGACGAGGCGGTTGAAGCCCATCGGGCGGCGCATGCGGCCCAGGTAGACCGTCGCCATGCCGCCCGTCGCGAGCTCGCCGAGGAGCTCGTAGCGGTCACCTTCGCGCTCGCCGTCACGAGAAGCGGTGCTGGCGGTGTTCGTCTGCATCGTCCGACACCACCATCAGCAAAGTCGATGCCGCGACGAGGTGATGCCTGTTGCCTGCAGAGCATCACTATTTTCCAGTCCCAATGGCCCCGAGACCTTCATCGGCTCACGATGTAAGACGCGCGTTGAACGCATCCGGAGACCGGATCGCCTTCTCCACGGGGGGCAGGACCTACGCGGGGATCCAGATCACCCCGGAGCCATCACCCAAAAACGCCGACAAAGGTCGATCGCGGGGGGTGATCGACTTCGACACCCCCTCGTGGTCCGCGACCTGCAGTCGAGTACTTCGAGGCGACGCGGTCGCCCGGAGGCTTCGATGGATCGTCGCACGAACACTTCTCTCGGACTCGCGCTGGTCCTCTGCTTCGTCGCCGTTGCGTGCGCAGCACCGACGATCCCCGACGAGACGACGACGCCCGACGACTCGAGCGGAGCCGCCACGGCGAACAAGAAGCCGAAGGCGACGACCACGCCCAGCGCGCCGTCGGAGTCCGATCCGTCGACCACGACGAGCACGCCTCCGCCCACGAGCATGCCGCCCGCGGCGACCACGGCGCCGACGTTCAATACCGCCACCTGCACGGCGCAGGCTCCGGATGCGTGCTTCGACTGCTGCAACCAGGGAAGCGGCGGAGCGCTCGCGCCCGCGGACAACGTCTTCGGGCAGTGCGCGTGCGGCACCGGCGGTCAGTGCACGGCGGTCTGTGATGCGAACCTCTGCACCGGCGGCGTGGCCACCGCGGCGTGCTCGTCATGTCTTCAGGCGACGTGCGCGCCGGCCGAGGCTGCAGCGTGCACATCGGCTGCATGCAAGGCCGGGCTCGCGTGCGCGAAGCAGTGCAACTAGGCGCCTGAAGCGCCCGGAGGACGACGGCGCCCATCGCTGACGAGCCGGTGGACGAGCGGGTGGGTTCGGGCGAGAGTTGCCGGGATGGCTCTGCGTTGCGGCTCGACTCTCCTCTCACTGCTCGTCGTGGCGGCGACGGTGCCGGGCGCCGTCGCGTGCAACGCGTGCAACAAGAAGACGAG
>JAYTZB010000855.1:0-4427 GCA_043742085.1 Polyangiaceae bacterium | reverse complement strand
CGGCCCGTGCGACGCGCGACGCTGCGAGCGTGGTCGCGGCGAGCGCCGAACCGACGAGCATCGATCGACGCGAGATCATCGGCTCACCGGATGGCAGTTGAAGCAACCGAACCCGCGCTTGGTCTTCGGGTCGTACGGCGCGACCTCGAGGAGGTCGACCATTGCGGCAGGTCATGTCGGGCGCCGGCTTGCGATCGTGCTGCTGGAAGAGCCGCGCCATCGACGGATGCACCACGAACTCCATCGTGTCGTGACGCTCTTCCCACGACGACCTCGCCCAGTCGTCGTTCGACGTCGGCACGCTCGACTCCGGCGAGGGAGCGGTCGCGGCGCGTCCTCCTCCTCCGCCGCAACCGACACTCGAGACGCCGCACAGCACCGCCGCAAGCAAGGTCGCCGTCGCTCGCATGAGCGCGTCTCTAGCCTGGCGTCGCGCCGCGCGAAAGGCTCAGCGGACGACGCGACGGAGCAGACGCTTCGTGCCGATCGATCCCAGCGCGCCGACCGCGAAGACCACCGGTGCAGCGATGCCGCCGGTGAGCGCCACGAGACCCGCGCCGAGGAGAACGCCCGCGCCGGTGGCGATGGCGCCCGTCGTGGCCTCCTTCGCGACATGGATGGCGGCGCTCTTCTTGTCGGTCGAGCCGTTGCGCACGGCGATGATGGCCTCCACGCCGGCGACCGCGCCGTCGAGCACGAAGCCGATGCCCGCCGCCTTGCCGGCGCCCTTGAGGATCTGCTTGCCTGCCATGGCCATCGCTTGCTTGCCGACGCCCTTCGCGATGGCGTTGCCCGCGACGGCGCCCGCCCTCGCGCCCGACTTCACGCCGAGCGCCGCGCCCGCCTTCGCGGTCATCGCGATGAGCGGCTTCGCAGCCAGCGCGCCTGCCGACTCGAGGATCGGTCCCGTGCTCATGGCGATGGCGCGCGCTGCGCCGCGCTCCGCGACCTCGCGGACTGCGCGCTGCGCGCCCGCGGACAGGACGTGCTTGCCGCCCGCCTCGAACAGCGCCGCGGACGACGCGAGGAGCTTCGCGGCTTCGCCACCGGCGAGCGCCGCGCGCAGGGAATCGGCGATGTTCACCACCGTCGGATCGCTGGATTGCGCGCCGGGGCTGCCGAAGTCGACGTGCACGGAGCTCTTGGCTTTCGGATCGGTCATGGAGAACCTCGCTCCTCAGTCATAGCGCGCCACGTGCCAACGGCTCAGCCAACGGCCACCGCCGCGTCGAATCAGTCGTATTGCACGCGGATCCGGTAGGCGGCAGGCTTGCCGGCCTTGGTGAAGGCCTTGCCGACATAGGTCCCGGAGCCGAACTTTCCGGTCTCACTGGGACCAAACGTCGCGCCGTTCAGCATCAGCTCGAAATCGACGCTGCCCGTGATCACGCCCTGGAACACGGTCAGCTTCTTCCCGGCTGGGGTGGCGAACGTGAAGTAGTCGACGTCGGAACCGGTATCGAGCACGCCGCAGAAACCAAGCTCGGTGAAGGCGTTCGCGGTGGCGGGCGTGTCGTTCGATTCGGACTCGACGGCGGCGCCGATGGTGCATTCGACGGCGGGCCCGAGCGGTCGCGCGACAGAGGCCTCCATCGGATGCGCCGGTGACGCCTCGGCCTCGCCGCCGTCCGACGTTTCGGGCGCCGGCGCGGCGTCGTCGCTGCTGCATCCTCCGGCCACCGCGACGACGAGCGCCGTTGCGCTCACCGCAGCGAAGCTCACTGTCGCGAGGCGTGTCCGTGTCATCGAGAGGCTCCTAGCGCTTCTTCTTCTTGCGGGGGATGAACGTCGGGATCGGTCGCTTGACCGGCTGCGGCGGCGACGGATTCTCGACGCGGTCACGCTCCGCGGCGAGCTTCGCGCCCGGCGAATTGGCCAGGGCGGCGGCCTCCGCGGCTTCGGCCTCGAGCTTCTTCTTGTCGACCGGGATCGGCTCGCACAGAACGCCGTGCGTGAAGAGGTAGCGCACCAGCTCGGGCGCGAGCTGGATGTCGTGCTTCTCGTCGAGGCGCGCAAGGTTCTCGTCGAGGGTCTCGTTGGCGCGGAAGAGACCGAGGGTGTCGAAGAGATCCTTGTCGAGGGAGAAGGCGTCGTACGGGTTGTAGCTCGTGACGACGACGTTGGCGCCGGCGTCGCGCTTCTTCAGGTTGCTCGGCCGGATGAGGTGCTTCGGCAGCTTCGGATCGTTGATCTGGTCGTACTTCGCTTCCATGCGCGCGAGCATGCCGCGTCCCTCCGGCGCGTCGTCGACGAAGCGTGCGAAGTCGGCCTTCGGCAAGGCCATCACGCGCTTGTAACAGAGGATGTAGAACTCCTCTTCGCGCCCGACCCAGCCGCCCCAGTAGCTGAAGTACTCGGCGGTCGTGGGACCGCGATCCTCGATGTCCTCCTTCGTCAACCGGCCCTTCTCGATCACCGGCTCCGAGACCTTGCGATCGACGACGGAGGCGGCGAACTGCGCGAGCGAGCGCTCGGTGTGGAAGAGATAGGCCTTGAGGGTGTCCCAGAACTCGAAGCCCGGCTTACCCGCTTCGTACTTGCAGAAGTACGTCGAGCATACCGCCTCGCGATACTTCCAGACCGTGCACCGCCCGCCGTTCTCGGCGTCGAAGTACGGGCACGTCATGGTGAGCGTCCGCCCGAAGAAGCCGTGACCGCGCGCTGCCGAGTAGAGCAGGTTGTACTTGCGAGGCGCCGCGAGGAACTGCGGGGTCACGCCGATGCGCGACTCGATCTTCTCGCGTAGCCGGCGACGGCCCTCGGCGAGATCCTCGCTGGTGTCGGCGAGGATGGCGCCGACCAGGTAGTTCGGGAGGTTCGGGTGATAGGTGCAGCACTTCGCGTCGGGATGGAAGTACTCCATCGTGACCGGCGCGTTCTGACCGTGATCGCACATGGCGCACGTGTCACACGTGGCGCGCGTCTCGACCACCTCGGGCCGATCGAAGAAGTCCGGAAACAGGTGCTCGTAGACGGGATTGAGCTTCTTCCGAAGCGTGATGAGACCGTCGGCCATGGCTATGCCTTGCAATAGCAGATGGATCCGCGGAAACCGAGCGGACCTGTCGCCGGCCATCGACCGCCAGCGTTATGATCGCTCCAATGCCCTCTGTTCGCACCGATGGTCTCGTGCGCCGCTTCTTGCTCGCCTCGACCGCCTGCGTGGCGCTGTCGATGTTCGCGTTCCACTGCGGGACGGACCAGGTCTCGGCGGAGTTTCCGGGCGGGGTGGGCGCTGACGGCGCCGCCGGCGATGGCGACCCCAACGGGGGCTTCGGCGACTGCGACGGGGCCACCTGCTCCAACCTCGATGCGGCGCCTCCCGCGCCGACGTGCGGCGACGGTCTCGTGGGCCTCGGCGAGGGATGCGACGACGGCAATGCGAGGTCGGGCGACGGTTGTAGCGCGACCTGCAACGTCGAGCCCGGCTGGCTATGCCCCACGGCGGGCTTGCGCTGCGAGGCCGCGAAATGCGGCGACGGTATCGTCGCCGGTGTCGAGGAGTGCGACTACCCGCCGGGAGCGCCGGTCACCGGGTGCTCGCCCACGACGTGCCGCATCGACGCCGGCTTCGACTGCAACGTGGCCACGCTCACCTGCAACGCGGTGGTCTGCGGCGACGGCAAGATCCAGCGCGGCGAGAACTGCGAGGACGGCAACGCGCTCCCGTTCGACGGCTGCTTCAAGTGCCGGAAGGAACCTTCGTGTACGAACGGCATCTGCACCGCTTCGTGCGGCGACGGACAGCGGTTCGCGAGCGAAGCCTGCGACGACGGCAACACGCGCGACGGTGACGGATGCTCGGCGACCTGCGCGGTCGAGACCGGGTTCGCGTGCACGGACGTCCTGGCCGCGCCGCCCATGGTGATCGATCAGCCGATCCTGGTCCGCGACTTCATCGGCGTCGGACGGGAGGCCGGCGGCTCGACGGGGCACCTCGACTTCAACGGGCTCGGTGGAAGCGGGATCCTGAACATCACGGAGACCATGCTCAACGTGCTCGGGAAGCCGGCGCTCAACTGTCCGGGCGGCGACTGCAACCAGAACCCCGGTCACCTCGTCGTCAACGGCCGCGGGCCCACCATCACGACGGCCGCGAATTTCGCGCAGTGGTACACGGACGTCGCCGGCATCAACATCACGTCGTCCGTCACGGTACCGCTCACGCGTGATCCCATGACGGGCACCTATAGCTGGGACAGCGCGGACCCCACCGTCAACGGCGGGAAGAACTACTTCGACCCCATCAACACCGGCGGCTGGGTGGGCCTCGGCAAGGAGACGCTGGCGCCGTGCGGAGCAGCCCCGGGCAATGCCCCCGATCGCAACGTGTCGTTCACGTCCGAGACGCACTTCTGGTTCGAGTACCAGGGCGGCGAGCACTTCGACTTCGCGGGTGACGACGACACGTGGATCTTCGTCAACCG
>JAYTZB010000854.1:0-1786 GCA_043742085.1 Polyangiaceae bacterium | reverse complement strand
CCCACCGCGAGCCGCCAGCGCGAGCGCATGGGCGCGAAGGATCTCGTCGGCCGCGGACACCTTCTGGCGCGCGAGGTGCGCGGCGACCAGCGTCGCGGTGGCGAGCGGGCTCGAGGGATCGAGCTCGAAGGCCCGCAGCAGATCCTCGAGCTCACCCTCCGCCTCGCCCGCGTAACCGCGGCGCTTGGCGGCGCGCACGTAAGCCTCGGCGCCGGCGCGGGGAGAGAGCGCATCGGGCGCCCACGCCGCGATGGCACCGAGCAGCTCGAGGGAGAGCGCATCGATCTCGTCGAGCGCCGCGGCCTCCGAGAGCGCCTCCTGCGCGCCGTGCGCGTCGCCCGCGCGAGCATGGAGCACGCCGATGCGCACGAGCACCGCCGCCGCCGCGACCGAGTCGTCGTCGCGCTTGATCTTCCGCAGCTCCGAGGCGGCGAGGCCCGGCTCGCCGAGCCCCTCGAGCCAGCCCGCCAGCGCGTGGCGCAGCTCCGGGTCGTCGACCGCCGCGAGCGTGCGGAGCGCGAGCTCGATCGCCGCATCGATCTCCGCATCGCGCGAGGCGAGGCGTTCGGCGAGCAGGCGGCTCGTCGCGCGCTCCTCCGTGTGATCGCCCATGACGCGCGCGAGCTCGAGCCGCGCGCGGAGCTGTGCCTCCTCGGCGACGCGACCCGTGCGGCGCTCCAAGGGCGCGCTCGCGGCCGACGGTGAGCGCGCGAGGATGCGCGAGGCGGCCTCGCTGCTCGTCCCGTTCGCGCCCGTGCCGTTCGTGGTCACGCGCTACCTCACCGTGATCGAGAACGGCACGGCGACGACCGCGCGCTCTCCTTCGGCGAGCGGCGCCATGCTCGCGACGAACGGTACGAGATCCGGGGCGAGTCGCTCGAGAACCGCCATCGGCGACGGCGCGATCGCGGCCTGCATGCGCCCCTCGGCGGCGCCACCGGGCTCGAGCGCATCGAGGAACGTCGGCTTCGTCCCGATGGTGGCGACATGCGCGTCGTCGGGGAGCTTCGCGAGCTCGCGCGCCTTGGCGATGGCCGCGGACAGGCCGCCGATCTCGTCGACGAGCCCACGCTTCTTTCCTTCGGTCCCGCTGAACACCTTGCCCTCGGCGCTCTCCGCCACCTTCTCGCGCGAGATGGTGCGGCCGCGGGTGCTGCGTCCCTCGGAGACGCGCGAGAGGAAGAGCTCGTAGATTCCGGTCATGCTCTCGAGCACACGAACGCGGGTGGCGTCGTCCCAGCGGATGAACGGCGACTCGTAGGCGGCACGCGCCGCGGCCCCCGGCTTCTGCGTGTTGGCCGGGAACGTCTCGGCATGGACGCCGATCTTCTCGAGCGCGTCGCCGCCGGCGACCTTGCCACCAACGACGCCGATCGATCCCACGAGGCTCATCGGCTCGGCGAAGATGAAGTCGCCGGCCGAAGCGAGGTACATACCGCCGCTTGCCGCCATGTCGCCGACGCTGAAGATGACGGGCTTCTTCTTCCGCACGCGCATCAGGTGGTGCCAGATGAGATCGCTCGCAAGCGCGCTGCCGCCGGGCGAATCGATGCGCACGACGACCGCCTTCACGTCGTCGTCCTTCTCGATCTGGCGGAGCGTGCGATCGATGTCCTTCTCGATGATGCCGCCGCGACCGCCGAGCAGGCCGTTGCCGCCCGAGGTCATCGCGATGCTGCCGGTCGCACGGATGAGCGCGATGGGGCCCATCTCGCTCGTCTCGCCGGCGAGCACGCGGACCATGTCCTCGAGGTCGCCGCCCTTCTCCTCGGCGCCCGAGCCGAAC
>JAYTZB010000853.1:0-1810 GCA_043742085.1 Polyangiaceae bacterium | reverse complement strand
GCGGCTGTCGTGCGCGTGATGGACCGCGGCGCGGGCATGGCTCCCGAGGTCCTCGACCGCATCCGGAAGCCTTATTACACGACGAAAGAGGGTGGCTCGGGCCTCGGCATCGCCGTCGCGCGCGGCATCATCGAGCAGCACGGCGGCTCGCTCCGCTTCGAGAGCACGTCCGGTCGCGGCACCACCGCCACCGTTCACCTCCCCGCCTGCGCGCTGATGGCCCAGTCGAAGAAGGCCCAGCTCCCGAACCCGTGCCGCGCCTCGCTCGGCGCCGCCGGCGCTGCGGTCGTGGCCGCCGTCACCGGTTCGACGTCGGTCGCACGCTCGGCGGAAAAAGTCCCGAGCTGAGCGTGCTCGTGTGAGCGCGCTGGGTTCCGGGGTTTCGGAGTAGAGTTCGCCCATGCCGCGCCGGGTCCTGGTCATCGACGACGAGTCCGCGATGCGTTTCACGCTCGAGGCAGTCCTCGGCGACGCGGGCTTCGACGTGCACACCGCCGACGGCGGGGCAGCCGGCATCGCCGACTTCGAGGCCCACGGCGCCGACGTGGTGCTGACCGATCTCGCGATGCCCGAGGTCGACGGCATGAAGGTCCTCGCGACGCTGCGTGTGCAGGACCCCAGCGTGCCCGTGATGATGCTCACCGCGCACGGCTCCGAGCGCGTGGCGGTGGCCGCGATGAAGGCCGGTGCGTTCGACTACATCCCGAAGCCGTTCGATCCCGACGAGCTCGTCCTCGCCGTGAAGCGCGGCGTCGAGACGCGTGCCCTTCGTCTCGAGAACGCGCGTCTTCGTACCGAGACCTCGCTGCGCAGGCCCATCGTCGCCGAGAGCCCAGCGCTGCGGCGGGTGCTCGACGTGGTCGCACGCGTCGCGCCGAAGGACGTCACCGTGCTGCTCACGGGCGAGAGCGGCGTCGGCAAGGACGTGCTCGCGGCGACGCTCCACGCGCACTCGAAGCGCTCCGACAAGCCGCTCATCCGCTTCAACGCCGCCGCCATTCCGAGCGAGCTCGCCGAGGCCGAGCTGTTCGGTCACATGAAGGGCGCGTTCACGGGCGCGCACGCCGCGCGGCTCGGTTACTTCCAGCAAGCCGACAAGGGCACGCTCTTCATCGACGAGATCGGCGAGCTGCCTCTCGCGATGCAGGCGAAGATCCTGCGCGTCATCCAGTCCGGCGAGGTGCAGCCCGTCGGCGGACGCGCGGAGAACGTCGACGTGCGCCTCGTGGTCGCCACCAACCGCGATCTCGCCGCCGAAGCGAAGGCCGGTCGGTTCAGGGAAGACCTATTTTATAGGCTCAACGTCGTTCCCATCCGCGTGCCGCCGCTGCGCGAGCGCATCGAGGACATCGAGCCTCTCGTGCATGCGTTCGTGCGCACGTACGCCGATCGCTACGGCATGGGCCAGGTCGAGGTGGAGCCTGCGCTCGTCGAGGCCATGAAGGCGAACGCGTGGCCGGGGAACGTTCGCGAGCTGGAGAACACCGTGGCGCGGCTCCTCGCGCTCACCGCCGACGACCGCCTCACGCTCGCCTTGTGGCGCTCGCTCGATTCGGGGACGCCGTCGAGCGCGCGGCTGTCGCTCTCCAGCGATCCCGGTCCGAGCCACCCGCTTCGCGCGCGCGTCGAGGGCTTCGAGCGCTCGATCATCGCTGCCGAGTTCGAGGCCGCGAACAAGAACCAGAGCGAGACCGCGCGTCGCCTCGGAGTGTCGCGCCCCGCGCTGATCGAGAAGCTGCACAAGTACGCGTTGCTCGATCGCGGATGAGGCTCGGGCTCTTCCTCGCGCGGACCGCGCTCGTCGCGATGG
>JAYTZB010000852.1:0-1880 GCA_043742085.1 Polyangiaceae bacterium | reverse complement strand
TTCTCGGCACAGTGGGCGTGCTGGCGGCATGCGGCTTCACCGGCGTTGGCGCTGCGCCCCTACCCGGCGACGGAGGCGCCACACCCGGCGACGCTACCGCGAGCGACGGCAACGCGATGGGCGACGAGGGCGGCGTCGTCGTGCTCGGTGGCGACGGCGGCGGCGATGGCAGCGGCGGCGACGCAGCGCTCGATGCAGACGGTACCGCGCCGGACGGCTCCACCTTCACCTGTCCGAGCGCGTGCACGACCTGCACGGGCACGACGTGCAACATCCTGTGCGACGACACTCACGTGTGTGCGAAGCCGATCGTGTGTCCGGCCGGCTTGCCGTGTCACGTCACGTGCAACGGCGGCGACGCCTGCTCGCAGCGCACCGTCTCGTGCACCAACGCCAGCTCGTGCCTCGTCGACTGCACGCGTGCTCACGCATGCCAGACGATGGGCGTGGACTGCGGTAGCGGAGCGTGCCGGGTCGACTGCACGGGCTTCGCGGAGGCGTGTGTGTCGGTGAGCATCGGCGCGAAGAGCGCGGCGTCGCTCTGCCTGCGATGCGAAGCCATCGGCGGAGCGGCGGCATGTACGGCCACCGATGCCATGAAGCCCATGGCCGGCAAGCCCTGCACGCTCGTCTGCGGCGGCGGCGGTTGCAACGCGAACGGCAACGGCCTCAACGGCTGCACCGCCGGCGCGGCGTGTCCCTGAGCAAAGGAGTGTCGATCACTCGATCGAGTGATCGACGAGCTACCGCGCTGACGCTGCGGAGCGCGCGGCCGGCGACGACGACGGCGCCGTCAGGTAGAGAACGACGCCGGTCGCGACGAGGAGCGCACCGCCGATGAAGAAGCCCGTCGACACGGATGCCGTCGTCGACGCGCTCGAGCGATCGTCGAGGCCGCGCTGCGTGCACGCGTTGCCCGCGCAGCCGCCGGCGTCGTTCGAGGTCGCATACTCGCTCCGTGCGACGAGTCCGCCCACCACGCTCGCAACGAGACCAGCGGCGCCTACACCGCCGAGCACGAACGCCCACGTGCGCTGCGCTCCGTACGGCCTCACGTCGACGACCGAGGACACGCCTACGCTCGCGGGAGGTCCTGACGGAGCGAGCTCGGCGCTGTCCGGCGCGAGGTCGGGCTCGAGCGATGAGATGGCGATCGCGCGCGGCGTCACCGCGTTGGGCTCGATGTCGACGCTCGTCGTCCACGTGTGCTTGTGCGGCGCCCGTGCCTCGAGGACATGCGTCCCCGGGTCGACCGGCACTGCCGTGCCGAAGACCGCGGGGTCGATGGTCGTTCCGTCGCGCCTCACCTCGAGGCCGTCGGGCGCAGGAGCGACCACCGTGATGATCAGCCGCGAGAGACGCGGGCCGAGCGCGGCAGCGTGCGTGCGCGCGAACTCCGCGCGCTCCTGCTGCCCCGCGCGCTCGGCGATGGTCGCCGCTTCGGTGAAGCGCACCCACGCGGTCGCGGTCTTGCCAGATCGCTCGTAGCAGTCGGCGAGGTTCAAGAGCGTGCCGAGCTTCTGCACCATGGAGTAGCTGGCGAGCAGCTTGGGACAAGCGTCGCGATAGTTGCCGCTCGCGGCCAGCTGCCGTCCCTCGTCGAAGAGCGTGAGCGCTGCGGCGGCGTCTGCGGTCTGCGCGCGCGCGGGAGGAGCTTGCGCCGCGACCGTCATGCCGAGGCTCACACCGAGAAGCGTGCATACTGCACGATGAGACGAGGAGCCCGGCTTCCGTTCGCGCACCGTCCAGACGTATCAGTCCCAGCCGTCGAGCGGGCCGCGCTTCGGCCCGGGCGCGCTCGCGGATCCCGCAACGCCGCTCTTTGCGGTCGATCCGCTCGACGAAGCAGCAGCCCTGACCGGGGCAGGCGCGACGAGGAC
>JAYTZB010000851.1:0-5537 GCA_043742085.1 Polyangiaceae bacterium | reverse complement strand
ACACCGAGGCCAACGGCTACGCCGCGAAGGGCGAAGGCGTCGCGCCCACCGAGTTCGGCGGCGCGGCCCATGGTGGCCGAGGCAATCGTGCAAACGGTGCCGGCGGCGGCAACTGCCTCGAGAACGGCGGCGGAGGCGGCGGCGGCTTCGGCGCGGGCGGCGCCGGAGGAACGGCGGCGGTCGGCGGCAAGCCGGGCCTCGGCGGCGTGGGCCTCGACTATTCCCTGCTCTCGCGGCTCACGATGGGCGGCGGCGGCGGCGCCGGCGAGCAGAAGAACGGCGTCGGCAGCGGCGGCGGTACCGGCGGCGGCACCGTGATGGTCCGCGCGCGGCAGATCGCCGGCGCCGGAACCATCTCCGCGAACGGGCAGACCGCGGCGAACGCCGGTCTCCTCGCCCTCGAGAGCGACGGCGCAGGCGGCGGCGGCGCAGGCGGCAGCGTCCTCATCCGCGCGGTCACCACCGTGGCCTGCGGGAGCGTGCAGACGAAGGGCGGCAAGGGCGGAAATACCGACGTCCTCGCGACGGTCGGTCTCTTCGGCGCGGGCGGCGGCGGCGGCGGCGGACGCGTGCTCATCCAGGCGAAGGACAGCTCCGCATGTGTCGCCGACGTCGACCCCGGACCGGGCGGCGTCTCCGGGCTCTCCGGCGCCACGGCAGCCGCGGGCATCGTCGGCAAGCCCGAGCCCGTGCCCGCGCCCGGAGGCAACTACTGCTTCTCCAACGACACCGCCGATCCGCAATGCGCGTCGGCGAGCCCGGTGTGCGATCCGACGACCGGCTTCTGCAACACGTGCACGGGACCGTTCGGCGGCGGCTCGGTCCACGCTTGCGCGCTCGCGCTCGCGCCCGTCTGCGCCGCGGCCGGCACGTGCGGTCCGTGTGACGGCGACTTCGGGACCGGCAGCACCTCCGCGTGTCAGCTGACCGGCGCGCCGTATTGCAATCTCACGGGCGCCACGGCCGGCTCGTGCGGTACGTGCGCGAGCGATGCTGACTGCGCCGGCGCAGGGCATGCGGGTACGCTGTGCAACGCCGCCTCGGGAACGTGCGGCAAGGCCTGCACGAACGACAGCGACTGCAAGGCGGTCGAGTGGTGCGCCGGGACGCCGGGCGTCTGCATTCCCAAGACGCCGAACGGCGACCACGTGCCCGCGCAGCCGCCCATCGACGGCAACTGCACGATGCAGAACGGCAAGCGCGTCTGCCTCTCCGCGGTCTGCGAGATGATCGACAACCTCTGCGGCCTGAAGAACGGCTCGCCGTGCGAAGGCATGAGCGCGGAGTGCCGCTCCACCATCTGCTTCCCCGGCGACAGCCTGTGCGGCAAGCCCACGGGCGAGCCCTGCGCCGTGGCCGGCGAGTGCCGGAGTGACATGTGCGTCGGCGGCGTGTGCAGCGGCTGCACCGACGACGCCAACTGCGGCAGCGGCAAGGTCTGCGACAAGGATCGCTCGATGTGCGTCGCGGGTTGTCGCGAGGTCGGCGGCAAGAGCAACTGCATCGCGCCGCTCCAGTGCAGCAAGCACGACGGCACCGTCGGCACGTGCGTCGATGGTGGCGACGGCGGCGCCGACGGCGGCGCCGATGGAGGAGCTGCCATCGACGACAGCGGAAGCATCGAGGGCGGCGGCTGCGCGTGCCGGACGTCGATGCCGATCGAAGGCTCGCCGCTCGCGCTCGCCGCGGCAGTGCTCGGCGCGCTCGTGGTCGGCGCTCGCCGCCGCCGCGATCGCCATCGCCAGACCAGCGAAGGACAGGCCGACTCCACGACCGAAACGAAGACCAACAGCCAGGAGCGCGGCTGAGACATGCGACGTCATCTCCTTGCTTTCGGCGCCACCTCCGCGCTCGCGATGTCGTTCGCGAACGCTGCCTCGGCCCAGCAGACCGGCTTCGCGATCGATCGCTTCGAGCCCTCGGAGCGCGGCAGCCAGTTCTTCGTCCTCGACAACCTCGATCTCCGCGGCGATGCACGGCCCGCGTTCGGCGCGGTGCTCGACTACGGCTACAAGCCGCTCCTCGTCTACGACACGAACGGCAACGAGCGCAGCGCCATCGTGCGTCACCAGACGTTCGTGCACCTCGGCGGCTCGCTCGTCCTCGCCGATCGCCTGCGCCTCGGCCTGAACATCCCGCTCGCCATCTACCAGGACGGCGATCCCAGCAGCCTGAACGGCCAGACGTACAAGCCGGCCACCGAGCCCGCCATCGGTGACATCCGGCTCGCCGCCGATCTCCGGCTCGTCGGCGAGAAGACCGACCCGTTCACGCTCGCCTTCGGTGTGCGCGCGTGGCTTCCCACCGGACCGAGCGAGCAGTTCGCCGGCGACGGCGCGTTCCGCATCGCGCCGCAGCTCCTCGCGGCCGGCGATCTCGGGATCCTCACGTATGCCGCGCGCCTCGCGCTCGTCTATCGCGCCCACGATCCGGCGTTCGGCGGCAGCGAGCTCGGGAGCGAGATGGTGGGCGGCATCGGCGCGGGCCTCAAGACGCTCGACGGCCGCTTCGTGGTCGGCCCCGAGGTGTTCGCGAGCAGCGTGTTCAGCGGCACCGACACCTTCCTCAAGACGCGCAGCACGCCCGTCGAGGGTTTGATTGGGCTACATTACGACGTCGCGCGTGACGTGCGCGTCGGCGCGGGCGCTGGCACCGGTCTCACGCGCGGGTTCGGCTCGCCGCAGTTCCGCGGGCTCCTCTCGCTCGAGTACGCGCCCGCCTACGCGCAGCCCGAGGTCGCGCCCCCGCCGCCGGCTCCTCTTCCTCCCCCGCCCCCCGCCGACACCGACGGCGACGGCATCATCGACACCGAGGACGCGTGCCCGGCCGTGGCCGGACCGCGCACCACGAACCCGCTGACCAACGGTTGCCCCGACCGCGATCGCGACGGCGTCCCCGACATGGCCGATGCGTGCATCGACGTGCCCGGCGTCGCCACCGACGACCCGAAGACCAATGGCTGTCCGCCCGACCGCGATCACGACGGCGTGCTCGACAAGGACGACGCGTGCCCCGACGTCCCCGGCATCAAGACCGAGGACCCGAAGACCAACGGTTGCCCCGACACCGATCGCGACAAGGACGGCATCCTCAACGACGTCGATGCCTGCCCCGATCAGCCCGGCCCGAAGTCGGATGACCCGAAGACCACCGGCTGCCCGCGCGTCTTCATCAAGAACGGGCTCATCCAGATCCTCGAGCAGCCCAAGTTCGACTTTAACAAGGCGGCCATCAAGAAGGAGAGCGACTCGCTGCTCACCGAGGTCGCCAAGGTGATGACCGAGCATCCCGAGATCAAGAAGGTGCGCGTCGAGGGTCACACCGACAACGTGGGAAGCGCCGACTACAACAAGAAGCTGTCGCAGCAGCGCGCCGAGGCGGTCGTGAAGTGGCTGAGCAGCCACGGCATCGGCGCCGAGCGCCTCAAGGCGGTCGGCATGGGCAAGGACCGCGAGCTCGTGCCCAACACCTCGGATCTCAACCGCGCGCTCAACCGGCGCGTGGAGTTCCACATCGAGGACCAGGAGGAGACCGTGAAGGAGGTGGTCAAGACCACCTCCGGCACGACCGTGGTCAAGCCGGCGGAGAAGCCTCCGACGACGGGCCCGACGGGACCGGGCACGACGACACCGGAAGCACCGAAGTCGAACGCCCCGACGAAACCGTGATCCGCGGCGAGGCACCGAGCTTCGCCGGGGTCTTCCGCGCGCGGATGTCCCAGACGATGCCGAGGCGCGCGAGGACCCAGAGCGAGTAGTAGCTCATGTCGATCTCCCACCAGCGCACGCCCTGACGGGCGGCGTTCATCTGTTCGTGGTGGTTGTTGTGCCAGCCCTCACCGAGCGTGATCAACGCGAGCAGCGCGTTGTTGCGCGACTGATCGTCGGTGTCGTAGCGGCGTGAGCCCCACACGTGCGCGAGCGAGTTGATGAGCGCCGTCGCGTGCAGGACCGCGATGGTGCTGACCACGAAGCCCCACACGAGGCCGGGCGTGCCAGCGAGCGCGAAGCAGGCGACCGCGTAGAGCACGATCGGGAACCACTTGTGACGTTCGAGGAAGCGCAGCTCGGGGAAGACCGCCAGGTCCTTCACGTTCGCGAGGTCCGGGCGATCGTGGCTGCCGTCGAGGAACCACCCGACGTGCGCGTTCCAGAAACCGACGCGGATCGGCGAATGGACGTCGTCCGCCGTGTCCGAATAGCGGTGATGCCGGCGATGCCAGCTCGCCCACCACAGCGGCCCGTTCTGCATCGCCGTCGTCCCCAGGAACGCGAGGACGAACTGGAACGCGCGGCTCGTCTTGAACGAGCGATGCGCGAAGTAGCGATGATAGCCGGCCGTGATTGCCCACATGCGGAGCACGTAGCCGATGGCGGCGAGGCCGAGGATCTTCAGCGAGAACGGGACGACGAGGACGAAGAAACAGGCGAGGTGCATCGCCACGAAGAGGACAATCGACAGCTGGGCCAGCGCGCGATCTCCGCGCGTGAGCTCGGTTTGGCTATTTCGCAAGAGCTTCTCCCGGGCGCTCCGAAGAGAGCAACCTTGCGCGCGTCCCCCAACGCCGTCTCGTAGACTGTAGCGCGTGCCGCAGCCGGCGTGTCACACCGCGGTCATTGCACGCCTTATTAACGCGACCCATGGCTCATATCCGATGCCTGCGCTTGAGGGCCATGATCTCGTCATCGCAGGCGGGAAGCAGGGAGAACCCCTCCTTGAGGAGCGACTCGGCCTCATCGAGCTTCGCGGGCAGCGCTCGCGCTTCGTTGGAGTCACGGGGCGTCGCGTCCTTCTCGATCGCCGACAGGCCCTGCTCGACCTCGCTCTTCAGCCGCATGGCCTTGGCGGTGGCCTCGGCCGACGCGAGGCACGCATCGCGGGCCTTGCACACGTCGGCGACGGAGCACTTCACCGCGCGAAGGGCCTCGACCGCGGCGGGCTTGCCGGGGTTCTCTGCCTTGCGGAAGCGGTCGACGGCCTCCACGACCTGCGCGGCTTCCTGACGAGTGCCGGCGTCGCACGCGGGGAGAGAGGAGACGGCCACGGCCACGGCCACGGCCACGGATGAGAGAGCGCGGGAGCACTTCATGAAAGCTCGACCTTCGACCACATCTCGCGGAGCATTTTTTCTTTGCGACGGTCGGTGCGGGTGATGACGCGCGCGACGCCCCACGCTGCGAGCAGCTCGCCTTCCTGACCGAGCGCGGGGAGCGTGCTCTTGCCCGTGACGAAGACGTTGCCGAGCGCGGTGCGGATCGGCTCGCCGGCGAGGCCATGGAGCTGCGATGGCGTGACGGTGAAGCGCGGGACCATCGGCTCCGGCTCGAGCGAGCCGCCCGTGACGCGGAGGCGTGCACGATCGACGCTCTGTGCGCGCAGCGCCCACGATGCGGGGCCCACCTGGGGATCGCCGGGCGTCGCCTTGCGGAAGTCCCACAGCGGCCGGCCGTCGTGCGGTGAGTCGCAGACGAGCGCGTGCTTCTCGACGAACGGCAGGAACTCGATGAGGGTCGCGAGCACCTCTTCGCGCGCGCGCG
>JAYTZB010000850.1:0-2140 GCA_043742085.1 Polyangiaceae bacterium | reverse complement strand
GGAACGGCGATCGACTTGAGTGCCCTGGGGCCTGCGCTCGGCTTGGCCTCGAGCGTGCTGCAGCCGCTCGTGACGACGAGCAGCGGATCGGCGACACCGACGGGATCGAGATCGACGGGGATGGTGGGGACGGTGTCGAGATCGGCCGAGAGCACGATGACGGCGATGTCGGCGGCGTCGCTCGCGGCGAGCCGGTTCGGGCCGCAGGTGTCGTCGGTGCACTTCGTGACGAACGACGGATGGATCTTGATGGCGGCGATGGTGACGTCGCGCGTTGCGCTGCCGGCGTCCTTCGCGGTCTTCGTGCCGGCGTCGCCGCTCGACGCGTCGCCTGCGTCGTTGCTGGCGTGCGCGTCTGCGTCGCCGGCGTCGGACGGCGCGTCCGGCGCGACGATGGCCGTGCCCGTGGCGGCGCTGGTGAACTTGAGGACCTTGCCGGCGGCGAAGACGTCCTTGCCGGCGAGGCATCCGGCAGACACGAGGAGCTGTCGCGGGCCGACCTTGGCTGCGGTGCATCCGCCCTCGAGCACGAGCGTGCTCTTGAGGAGCGAGGAGACATCGGCGTTGGAGGTGATGGCGTCCGGGGCGCTGGCGGCGGCGTCGGTCTGGGCAACGGAGCAACCGATGGCTCCGGCGGCGGCCAAAATTCCGACGCTCAATGAGATGCGAATAAGGGCCCTGGGCTGCATAACCGATGTATGTGCAACTCTCACTCCAACGTTTCAGTGAACGAATCCAGCGTGATTTCAGTCACTTGAGGGTTGCGTCGTGGATCGGAGTTGACCCACATGTGGGGTCGCCCCCACCGGGGCTTGCGTGCGGTGATTCCGCGGAGAACGCGGGGCGTCGCATCGGTTCTGCTTGCAATTCCTGGGGGTTTTGGCATGTTGCGCGCCCCTATGTCGAACCGCGCGATCTGGAGCATGAGGAAGAGGCACGAGTGGCTGGCGACCCCGCTGAAGAAGAAGCGGGTCAAGAAGGCCACGCGCCTTCGTTGCGGGCTCCAGGACGCGATGGATCGCAAGGCGGCCAAGGCCGGCGACGCGACCGGCTAGCCTCGTTCGCTCTCGCTCGCTGCGCTCGCTCGCGCGTTTGTCGGTCGTGAGTGCTCGGCGGTCAGGAGCCCGAGGCGGAGCCCGAGTCGTTGGCGGATGCCCAGGTCATCGTGCGCGTCGTGCGCGCGAGGCCAAGCGATCCATCACGCGCAACGACGATGAGCCCGCCGGTCTGCGCGGTCCGTCGTTGCATGAGCGTGATCGCGTCGTGTGAGCTCTGCGCCGCGGTCTTCGCGGCGAGCGCGCCTGGCGCGCCCTGTGTGCCGTGTCCATCGGCGCGCATCCCGTCGACCGCGGCCTTTGCGACGCAGACGCGGATCATCGCCTCGCCGTGTCCGGTGGTGGAGCACGCGCCGGCCTCGTCGTCGGCGTAGGTGCCCGCGCCGATGATCGGCGAATCGCCGACGCGTCCCGCGGGCTTGTTGACCATGCCGCCGGTGCTCGTCGCGGCCGCGACGTGACCGTTCACGTCGCGAGCGACCGCACCGACGGTGCCGCCGGCCCAGCCTTCGGTCGCGCCCTTCGCGCGCGCGGCTTCCCACTTCGTACGCGCGGCGTCGGTGATCATCGTCGCCTCGTCGGCGGGAACGAAGCCCTGCGCGATGGCGAAGCGCGCGGCGCCCTCGGCGGCGAGGAGGACATGCGGGGTCTCATCCATCACGCGCCGCGCGATGGCGATCGGATGCGCGAAGGCGCGAAGCGCGCAGACGCCTCCCGCGCGGAGCTCCCGTCCGTCCATGATCGATGCGTCGAGCGCGAGATGACCGTCGGCGTCGAGGCACGCGCCGCTGCCGGCGTTGAAGAGCGGATCGCTCTCGAGCACCTCGACGGCGCGCTGCACGGCGTCGAGGGCGCTGCCGCCCGCGGCGAGCACCTTCGCGCCCTCCGCGGCCGCGCGCTCGCAGCCGCTGACGTGCGCGCCGACCGAGGCGGGAGGCACGTCGCCGGCGCCGCCATGAACGAGCATCGACCAGCGGGCGGGACCGGTGCCCCAGCTCGCGCCCTCGTCAGCCGGCGTGACCATGTCGCGCACGATAGCCGAGAAGCGCGATGCCGAGCAGCACGGCCGGAGGGAGCATGGCGAG
>JAYTZB010000849.1:0-2427 GCA_043742085.1 Polyangiaceae bacterium | reverse complement strand
GAGGACGCGCCAGCCATCGTCCCGGAGTCTCCCTACGCGGCCTCGAAGCGCTCGGTGGAGCTGATGCTCTCGTCGATGCTGCGCAAGACCCCGCGCATGCGCTGTCCCGCGCTGCGCTTCTTCACGGTCTACGGTCCGCGTCAGCGGCCCGAGATGGCCATCACCACGTTCCTGCGGCACATCCTCGCGGGCAAGCCGATCACCATGTTCGGCGACGGGTCGATGCGTCGCGACTTCACGCACGTCGACGACATCGTTCGGGGCATCATCGCAGCCATGGACCACGCGCCCGAGGGTTATCGCCCTTTCAACCTGGGCTCTGGCGCACCGGTCACGCTGACCGACCTCGTGTCGGCGATGGGCAAGGCCGCGGGCCGAGTCCCCGAGATGATCCACGCGCCCGTGCCGCTCGGCGATGTCGACGCGACGTTCGCCGACATCACCCGCGCGCAGACCGAGCTCTCCTGGGAGCCGCGCATCAAGCTGGAACAGGGCCTCGCGACGGTCGTGGAGTGGTTGAAGGCCGAGGGCTGAGCCTGGGCTAGAGCACTCGCGCTCGCTCCCCTACTCCACGAAGCGCGTGCCCAGGAACGACAGATACACGCCCGGATTGTCCTCGAAGAACCTCACGAGGTCCGGCTGATCGATCGCGAACAGCTTCCCCTCGGCGGTCACCCTCGCCGAGCTCGGTGACGGCCCGGTCGTCCGCAGCGCATCGACCTCGCCCACGAACGCCCCGGTCGTGAACGGCTTCAGCTCCCCTTCGGGGCAATGCAGGGTCACCGTTGCATCGGCGACGAGATATGCGTGACGCGGCACCTCGCCCGCCTTCCACAGCACCTCGTTGTCGCCGCCGGTGCGCGGCACGAGATACGTCTGGAGCTGCGTCTTCTGCGCGCTCGTCAGGTGCGCGAGCACCGAGTTCTGCGCGAGCAGCTCCCACGCGCCGTCGCCGTCGTCGCGCACGCGCACGAGCCGCTCGAGGCGCGCGAGCATCTCGCTGCCGCGGAGGGCCGCCAGGAAATCGTTGCGGTCCAGCGCGACGAGGTCGACGTCGCTCTTCGCGATGACGTCCGCGCGTCGTGGCTGCTCGAGCAGGATTGCCATCTCGCCGAAGTAGTCGCCGGCGCGATAGCGCTTGATGGGCACGCCGTCGCGGACCACCTGCACGGTGCCCTTCACGATGATGTAGAAGCTGTCGCCCTTCGTCCCCTGCGTGACGACGTGCTCGCCCGCCGGCAGCGTCATGCGCCGCGCTACCTGCAACAGCGATCGGGCACGTGACAGCGGCAGGTCGCGGAGGAAGTCGACCATCGAGAAGATGTCGAGGAGCTCGATGGCCTCGCTGAAGCGCGGCGCTGCCGACGGCTCGACGCGGATGGTGTGCTCGAGGCCTTCGCGGGCCGCGCGGAGGCCCTTGTCGGTCGGCACGTCCTTCGCGGCGATGTGCACGAGGTAGAGCCGCGACTTGACGTCGTCGGAGAGCGCCGCGAGCGCGCTGATGGGCGTGTGCAGCGGCGGGATGCCGGCCTCGTGCAGGACCGCGCTGTGGTGTGCGGGAAAACCGATCAGGTCCTCGTAGCGCGCGGGATCGAGGATGCCCTTCTCGAACATGTCCGTGACGCGCTCCGGATCATAGAGCGTGTCCCCCGAGATGGAGATGCTGCGATTGCCGTAGAACGCATCGAAGCCGATGGTCGGAATCGAGTGCAGCGTGTAGCGGAACCAGAGCTCACCGCCGCGAACGTGCACCGGCGCGCCGATGCGCACGGGGTGGAACGAGAACGTGCGACGGAGGAGATCCTCGCTGAGGCCCGACAGCGCCGAGTACTTCCGCAGGAACGAGCCGAGGATGTGCGGCGTCGTGTAGAGGTTGATCTGCGACTCCTCGAGGAGCTTCTGGAACGTGCCGGCGTCGTGATCGGCGTGGCAGTGCGTGAGGATGACGCCGTCGATGGTCTTCGGCGCGATGCCCCGCGCGTGCAGGTAGTCGGTGGTGTCGGTCGGCGGGTCGACGAGGATGGCGCGTCCGCCCATCCAGAGGAGGAAGCCCGTCGTCTTGCCGCTGGGGTCGAAGCCGTGGCTCGCGCCGAGCACGGTCACGCCGAAGCTCGGCGCCGCCCACGACGCCGGCATGATGTCGGGGTCGGTGGTGCCTGCCTTGGAAGGGAGGCTGACCGTTGCCCCGACCACCGCGATGTCCTTGCCGTGGTCGCGGACCACGAGCGCGTCGCCGAGATCGATGATCGAGACCCCCGGCCCGATGACCGCCTCGCGGTTCTCGACGTGGACGAACTCCACGAGGTCGTCGGCCTCGATCCGGCCGCGGCCGGGGACCGTCCGGAAGTACTCGCTCTCGCGCTGGAAGCGGGGGCGCCTCGCCTCCGCGTAGCCGTCGGCGA
The DNA here is from genome assembly GCA_043742085.1 of Polyangiaceae bacterium. Classification (GTDB taxonomy): domain Bacteria; phylum Myxococcota_A; class Polyangia; order Polyangiales; family Polyangiaceae; genus Labilithrix. The sequence goes on along the minus strand of JAYTZB010000849.1, from coordinate 25 downwards.
ACTCGCTGGGCAGCGGCTCGCCGGT